>NZ_JAGPYA010000080.1:0-25043 GCF_018070245.1 Micromonospora sp. M61
GTACCCGCACGAGTTCTCCGGCGGTCAACGTCAGCGCATCGGCATCGCCCGCGCGCTGGCCCTGCGGCCGAAGCTGATCGTCGCCGACGAGCCGGTCTCCGCGCTGGACGTCTCGATCCAGGCGCAGGTGGTCAACCTGTTGCGCAACCTGCAACGGGAGCTGGGCCTGGCGTTCGTGTTCATCGCGCACGACCTAGCGGTGATCCGGCACTTCAGCCAGCGGGTCGCGGTCATGTACCTGGGTCGGATCGTGGAGATCGGCGACCGGGCGGACATCTACGAACGCCCCCAGCACCCGTACACCCGGGCGCTGCTCTCGGCGATCCCGGACGTCACCCAGCTCGGCCCGGCGGGTCGGATCCGGTTGACCGGCGACGTGCCGACCCCGCTCGACCCGCCGTCGGGCTGCCGGTTCCGCACCCGCTGCTGGAAGGCGCAGGACGTCTGCGCCGCCGAGGAGCCGGCGCTGGTGCCGCGCGACGGTGGTCGGCAGGCCACCGCGTGCCACTTCCCCGAGGTGGCGGCTCCGATCTTCGAGGAGGTGCCGTCGTGAGCCTGTCCCCGGTGGAGGGTCTGGCGCTGGCCGAGATCGAGTCCGACCCGGACGCGACCACGCCCGCCGCGAAGGGCGTCGTCGGCCGCTCACCCGGTCAGCTGGCCTGGATGCGACTGCGTCGTGACCGGACGGCCGTGGTCAGCGGCGTACTCCTGGTCTTCTTTCTGCTGTTGGGGTTGGCCGCCCCGCTGATCGAGATGGCCTACGGGATCGGGCCGCGGGAGCAGTTCCAGAACCTGCTGGACGGTTTCGGCATGCCACTGGGCTACGCCGGCGGTGTCACCGGGGACCACTGGTTCGGCCTGGAGCCGAACCTGGGTCGGGACATCTTCATCCGGTTGATCTACGGGTTGCGGACGTCGCTGTTCGTCGCGTTCGCGGCGGCGCTGATCACCGCGACGATCGGGGTCGTGCTGGGCGCGCTCGCCGGCTACCTCGGCGGCTGGCTCGACGCGGTGATCAACTGGATCACCGACCTGACCCTGGCCATGCCCTTCCTGATCATCGCGCTGGCGCTCACCCCCACCGTCACGCTGCGCTTCTACGGCGAGCGGGGGCAGGTGTCGTCCGCCTTCGGGGTGGGCGTGCTGATCGCCGTCTTCGCCATCTTCGGCTGGACCAGCACGGCCCGGTTGGTTCGCGGGCAGGTGATCGCGCTGCGCGAGCGGGAGTTCGTGGAGGCGGCCAGGGCCAGCGGGGCCGGGCTGGGGCACATGCTCTTCCGGCAGCTGCTGCCCAACATCTGGGCGCCGATCCTGGTGTCGTTCTCCCTGGCGGTGCCGCAGTTCATCACCAGCGAGGCCGCGCTGTCGTTCATCGGTGTCGGTCTCAGCGACGAGACCCCGAGCTTCGGCCGGATGATCTACGACAGTCTGGACTTCCTCCAGACCGACCCGGCGTACGTGTTCTTCCCGGGCATCATGATCTTCGCGCTGGTGTTCGCCTTCAACCTCTTCGGCGACGCGTTGCGTGACGCGCTCGACCCGAAGTCGTCCCGGTAGGGGTCAAAATCATGGCGCGATTTCTGCTCAAGCGACTCTTCTCCGCCACGCTGACCCTCTTCGCGGTGAGCGTGCTGACCTTCCTGATGTTCTTCGCCCTGCCGCGCGACCCGGTCAGCAGCATCTGCTCGAAGAACTGCAACCCGGAGCGGTTGGAACGGGTCCGCGACGACCTGGGCCTGAACGACCCCCTGGTCAGCCAGTACGCCGGCTACATGAAGGGCATCGTCACCGGTCGCGACCTGGGCAGCGCCCAGGGTGGCCGGTGTGACGCGCCCTGCCTGGGCTGGTCGTACGTCACCAACGAGGCCGTCTCGGACACCATCGCCCGGGTGCTGCCGGTGACGCTGAGCATCGTGATCCCGGCGGCGATCCTCTGGTTGCTGCTCGGGGTCGGCCTCGGCATGGTCTCCGCGTTGCGGCGGGGCACCTGGCTGGACCGCCTGGCCATCGGCTTCTCGCTGACCGGGGCCTCGTTGCAGCTCTACTTCGTGGGCGCGGTGCTGCTGTTGGTCTTCGTCTACAACCTGCGGCTGCTGCCGGTGCCGAGCTACACGTCCCTCTTCGACAATCCGGCGAAGTGGGCCAGTGGGCTGGTGCTCGCCTGGGTGGCGCTGGCCTTCCTCTTCTCGGCGATCTACGCCCGGTTGTCCCGCGCGCAGATGTTGGAGACGCTGTCCGAGGACTTCGTCCGGACCGCGCGGGCCAAGGGCCTGGCCAAACCCAAGGTGTACGGGAGACACGCGCTGCGCGCGGCGATCACCCCGGTGGTGACCATCGCCGGGCTGGACGTGGGCGGGGCGCTGGGCGGCACGGTGATCACCGAGACGACGTTCGGCATCCAGGGGTTGGGGCGTACGGCGGTGGACGCGGTGCGCTCGGGTGACCTGCCCACGATCATGGCAACGGTGCTGATCGCGGCCGTCTTCGTGGTGCTGGCGAACGTGCTGGTGGACCTGCTCTACGCGGCCATCGACCCACGGGTGCGGCTGCGCTGACGGCCGGGTGTCCGCCACGCCCACCGATGGCGAAATTTATCGACAACTGTTACACAACTCGTAGGTTTTCTTCCTTACGATCCTCGGGACGTCGGCGGTTCTCGCCCCGACGAAACCGCACGGCACATGGGTGAAGGGGGTACTTCATGAGACCACGCGTGGTGGCTGCCGCAGGCGGCGCGATCGCTCTGGTTGTGGCATTGGGTGCGTGCTCGGAGAACACGGGCGAGGGCACCACGGTGAACACTGACCGGAAGCAGACCGGGGTCATCGCGACCGACCCCAAGGACTCGCAGGGGCCGGCGGCCGAGGTGAGCGGCGCTGCGAAGGGCGGCGTCTTCAGCGTCATCCGGGAGACGCCGATCTCCCACCTGGACCCGCAGCGGACGTACTCGTTCGCCGGTCTGATGGCCAACCCCCTCTGGTCCCGTTACCTGACCACCTGGAAGGACGACGGCAAGGGCGGCCTGGTCCTGGTGGGCGACCTGGCCGAGACGCCGGGCAAGAACGTCAACAACGACTGCAAGGTCTGGGAATTCACCGTCAAGGACGGGGTGAAGTTCGAGGACGGTCGGCCGATCACCTCCAAGGAGATCGCGTACGGCATCGCCCGCTCCTTCGACCCGGACCTCTCCGGCGGCCCGACCTACATCCAGGAGTGGCTGGCCGACACCCCGCAGTTCGACACCAAGTGGGACTTCAAGAAGAACAAGACGTCGCTGCCGCCCGGCCTGAGCACGCCGGACGCGAAGACGCTGCGCTTCGAGTTCGCCAAGCCCCGCTGTGACCTGCCGTTCGCGGTCTCGCTGCCGACCACCGCGCCGCTGCCCGCCGACAAGGACACCGGCGTCGACCTGGACAAGCAGCCGTTCTCGTCTGGGCCGTACAAGGTCACTAAGAACCAGGTCGGCGTGCAGATCACCCTGGACCGCAACCCCAACTGGGACCCGAACACCGACCCGGTCCGCCACCAGTACCCGGACCAGTTCGTCTGGAGCTTCGGCCCGACCGCGGACGCCGCCAACAACCGGGTGATCGCCGACAACGGCGCCGACCAGAGCGCGCTCGCCTTCAACGCCGTGCCCGCCTCGCTGGTCGCCAAGGTCGCCGGGGACGCGTCGCTCAAGTCGCGGACGCTCCTCTCGCCGACTCCGAGCGCCAACCAGCTCGTCATCAACAACCAGCGGGTCACCGACCTGAAGGTGCGTCAGGCGCTCAACTACGCCATCGATCGCGAAGGCATGATCAAGGCGCTCGGCGGTCAGACCGTCGCCGCGCCGCTGACCACGCTGATGCCGCCGGCCACCATCGGCTACAAGGCGTACGACGCGTACCCGGCGGGCGCCAACGGCAACGTGGAAAAGGTCAAGGAGCTGCTCGGCGGCAAGACGCCGGAGCTGGTTCTCGGTGTCGCCGACAACTCGACCGAGCAGCAGCAGGGTGCCCAGCTCAAGGCGAACCTGGAGCGGGCCGGCTTCAAGATCACCGTCCGGAACATCTCGGACGACGCGAAGCTCGACGAGATCAAGAAGAAGAACAACCCCTGGGACCTGTACATCGGTAACTGGGCGGCGGACTGGCCCAGCGGGGCGTCGATCCTGCCTGTGCTCTACGACGGCCGCACCATCAAGGCCGAGGGCAACAGCAACCAGTCCTACTTCAACGACCCGGCGATCAACGCCGAGATGGACCGCATCCTGGCCCTGCCCCCGGCCGACCAGGGACCGGAGTGGGCCAAGCTCGACGAGCGGATCATGAAGGAGCACGCGCCGGTGGTGCCGTTCTACGTCGACGTGGCCTACAACGTGCACGGGTCCAAGGCCGGCGGGATCTTCATCTCCAGCGTCTTCGGCTACCCGTCGTTCGTGAACGCGCACGTCAAGCCGTAACTCACACCGCAGACAGACAAGGGTCTCCTCCCGACAGCGTCGTCGGGAGGGGACCCTTCTGCTTCTGCCGGACGGGTCGCTTCGTGCGGCCCTGCCGTTTCATCTGGCCAGCTCGGCGGGACGCTGTCAGATTGAATGGATCGTGATGAGGTCTTCGAGACCGGCGAGGTCATCGGCATTGCGGGTGTAGACGGCGGCGTCATGAGCGTGCGCGGTTGCGGCGATGAGCAGGTCCATCACCCTGGCTCGTGGCTGACGGCCGATTTCGACGACGCGGGCAGCCAGTCGCGCGTAGCTGTCGGTGATGGCTTCATCGATGGGAAGCGGATCAAATCGGCGTTGGATCGCGCTCAACCGCGCCAGACGAAGCGCTCTCGCCTCGGCGGTCTTCGCGACCAGGACACCGAACTGAAGTTCGGCGAGGCTGACGACGCTGATGGCCAATTCACCCGGAATCGGGGTCACGTCGGTAGCGATGAGGACGCTGGTGTCGAGGATCCCGCGGCTCACCGCTCAACCCACGGATCGGTGACGGCATCGTCGAGGAGGTCCCGATCGGCTGCCCATCCTGGGTCGGTGGGTTGGTCAAACACGCCGGTGAGATCGTCCCATTCTCGCCAGGTTCGAGGACTGACCGGGCCGAGTACGGCTGCCGGTCGGCCGGCGACAGTGATCGTCACGCGTTCACCCGCTTGCGCCCTGCGCACCAGATCGCTGGCGTTCTGCCGCATCTCCCGCAACCCGACTTCATGCATACGCCCCACTGTAGCACTTGTGCTACCACTGTCGGAGGTCGTCGGCTCTCGCTCTGGCCTCGCGCCGGGGGCCTCGCAGCTCAAGCAAGATCAGTTGTACTGCTCCTCCTGCGTGATCGCATCTCAAACCGCCGGGGCAGCCGTGCTGCAGGCCGTGCGATCTGCGGCAGAAGGGAATGTGTTGCGGCCGTCAGTCAGCGGCTCTCGCGGCCCGGCTCGCCGCCACCCTCAGCGACCTGCGCGAGGACGCTTACCCGGTCGTGGATCTCCAGGCCGGCTGTTAGCGTCGCGGCATGTTCGCCACCGACCGGATCCGACTGCGCCCGCCCACGCCCGACGACGCGCCGAACATGTTCCGCCTCGACGGTGATCCTGAGTTGCACCTGATCACAGACGGCGAGCCGTTCCTGCCGCGCCACGTTGGCCAGGTCCGGGCCAGGCTGGAGAAACAGGTTACCGAGCCGCCCGACGGCCAGACCGCGGTGTCGCTGTTGGCCGAAACTACGGCCGACGGCACGTTCCTCGGTGGCGGCTCGCTGTGGGGGATCAACGCGTTCAACCAGTACGCCCACCTCGGCATCTCGCTGCTACCCGAGGCGCGTGGCCAGGGGTACGGGACCGAAGTGATCCAACTGCTCTGCCGGTACGGCTTCCGCAACCGCAACCTCCGCCGTCTGGAACTGGAGACGCTGGCCAGCAACACCGCCATGCGGCGGACCGCGGAGACCTGCGGCTTCACGCACGAAGGCACCCAGCGGGAGCGCGAGTACGACGGCGACGGCTTCAAAGACATGGTGATCTACGGTCTGCTGCGGCGCGACTGGACGCCGTAGTCGGCCGTGGATCAGGGCTGGGCCGCGCCTTCGATTGTGGTGCTTTGCCGCGGACGAAGCGCGGTCAGCAGACTGTCGAGTTGACCCCAGGCCCGCGCAGTGGAGATGTGGTCGATGTAGTCGCGCGACTCGATGATGAGCCCGTCGCGGATGCGCATCACGAAGACACACGGCACCGTGAACGCCTCGCCTGTCTCGTTGACCCGCCCCTGATAGGCGAACTCGGCGACAATCACCTCCGGGTCGGCCGTTTCATGAATCGTCACGTCTACCGGCTTACGGTTCAGCGTCCGGGCGACCGGAGGGGGCGCGGTGAAGTGCTCGTGCAGCTCAGCGCGGCTGCGCAGCGGAGGCGGGTTGAGCGGGTGGAACGGATGCGTGACATGGGTCTGTTCGGCATACAGGTCAGCCAGGTCTTCGTACGGACCGGCGCAGACACCGTTCACCAGCCGGAGGAAGGTTTCGCGTGGGCTACTCATGCCGGGCTACCTTCGAATCGGTGGATGTCACGTGGGGCGTGCCGAGGACCGCGTCCGGGAATAGCCGGCACGCCATCGACGGCACCCTACTGACCCCAGCCCCGACTTGACTGCCCCGACGCGCTTTCGTCGGGCGACGTGTTGTACCGGTCGAGCGTCGCCTTGGACGTGGATGCATCCCGGAAGGTCAGCTCCCAGGGGCCGGTGTTGACGTCCATGTCCTTGCCGAACCCGACCCACTTCCCGGCCATCCGTCGGCCGGTGGGTTCGACAAGTAGTTGGATTGCGCCGTGGTATCGGGCTCCCCGGTAGTAGCCGGCGAGATCGGTCTGCTCCACCCACGTGCCGGTGACCACGGCACCGTCCAGGGTTAGATCCATCGACAGCGACGATGCCGCCGAGCCGGGCAGGCTGCGCACAGTCAGCCGGTCGCCGTGCTGGAGTACGACCACGAAGTGCTGACCGGCGAATGACTCTCCTCGCCCGCTGGAGTGGTATTGGTAGCGGCTGAGCCAGACGCCCTCGTACGACCCTTGGACTGCGAGTGGCTTGGGCGTTGGCGTGGCCAGGCTGGACATGGGTGAGGTCAGGTCGTGCCCGCCGTGCTCGTCATCGACGACCCGGCCATTGGGTATCGCGGCGAAGCCGAGCAGCGAGACCGGCAGGCCGGTGACGACCTCCAGGGCGCGGGCGTACACCGGCCGCGGTGCGGCGATCGCGCCGGATTCCCAGCGTTGGACGAGTCGCTTGTTGGCATCGTTGGGCTCGCCGACGCGGCGGCCGGCCGCCTGGAGCGCGCGGGCGAAGTCGTCCTGGCTCATGCGCATCCCGGTGCGGACCGCGCGGAGGGCGGTGTTCGGGGCATTCATGTTCGCCACAATAGTCTTGTGTCGCCTCAATGTCGCCAATGATGTGCCCGGGATGTCGCGCTCTGTGCCGTCGCGCCCGGCGACGGCTCGGCGTCATTGTGGACGGCACGCGACGGCTGAGTCTGCCGGTGCGACTCAGCGGCGGAGGTGATGATGCCCAGTTCTGACGAAGAGCCGGTCAACCGTGGCGAGCAGATCGACGCCGCCGAACGGGAAGAAGCCAAGCGCCGGTTGCTCGCGCAGGCCGAGGCGGAGCGGATACCGGCGCAGGAGACGACTCGGGCGCTGCCGGATCGGCGGTGGCGCGATGGGCGGTGACCCGGTGCCGATCGGTCGACGCGTGGCATACCTACGGGTGCGGCGAAGGTTGTCGCAGCAGTCGTTCGCGGATCGGTTAGGCAAGTCGAAGAGCTGGGTGGACAAGGTCGAGCGTGGGGTCCGTTCCCTGGAACGGGTGTCGACCATCCGGGACATCGCGGCGGTGCTGAGGGTCGACGCCTCTGCGCTGCTCGGTCGTGATGTCCAGCCTGTTGGGGTGGCCGAGCAGCGCGAGGGCGTCGCCCGGATTCGGGCGGCGTTGTCGGCGTACGAAATGGCTTTTGGTCGCCCGACGGACCGGGAGGTGGTGTCGCCCGATCGGTTGGCTCGGGAGGTGCGGCACGCGTGGATGACCTTCCAACACGCCCGTTACCCGCGTCTGGTCGAGCTGCTGCCGGCGTTGGTGACCGAGGTACACCGCGTCCACACACAGGACCCGGTGGCTGCTCGGGCAGTGGTGGTGGAGGCATATCGGGTGACGGCCGCGCTGCTGGTCAAGCTGGGGGAGGGGAGCCTCGCCTGGCTGGCCGCAGACCGGGCGATGTCCGCCGCCGCCGGTGACCCGGTGCTGCTGGCCTGTGCAGCGGTGCAGTTGGGTCAGGTGCTGCGCGCGTCGGCGCGGGCAGGGCCGGTGCTGCTGGCCGCCGCTTCCCAGATTGCTCCTGGCAAACCGGAAGAGTTGTCGCTGCGTGGATCGCTGCTCGTGCAGGCCGCCCTGATCGCGGCCAGGGCCGGTGACGACAGGGTGGTCGGTGAGCTGCTGGACCAGGCTGCCGAGCTGGCCGCTCAGGTGGGCGACGGCCACGACCATCACCGGACGGCGTTCGGTCCGACGGCCGTCGAGTTGGCGCGGGTCGCCGCCGCGGTGGAGTTGGGTGACGGGCCGCAGGCCATCGCCCGACACGAGAAGGCGATCGGGTGGGACGGGTGGCGAGGGCTGCCGGTCGAGCACCGCGCCGCGCACCTGATCGACGCGGCGCGCGCCTACCTCCAGACGGACGACCCCGCCAACGCGGCCCGGGTCCTGTTGCGTGCCGAACGCATCGCACCCGCCGAGATCCGCGACCGGCCAGGCGCCCGGGACGTGGTTGCCCAGGTCGCCCGCGACCCGGACGCCCCACCGACGATCACCCAGCTCGCCATCGGCCTCGGGGTGCTGTGAGCATGACGGTCAGGAAGTCGATAGGGCGGAAGCGCGCAGTGCCGCAGCCATCCACTCGAACGGGAACCGCTCCGGCGGCGCATTGTTCACGGCGGTGACAAGCTCCATGTACCGGCCGAACGGTCCCTCCGGCGGCGTGCGATCCCACTCCGCGCCCTTGAGCATGTGGTCGGCCGCCTGGATCCGGAACTCAGGCGTGTCCGGTGTCCCGGACCAGGTCGGCCAGCTCGATCCACGCCTCCAGCTGGGCCGCGGTGGGGTGGCCGGGCAGCACGGGTCGGGCCGCCCGCCACCACTCGACCATCCGCTCCGGCGGATCAGGGGACGAGCACCACACCGCCGCGCACGCCGCCTCTGGCCAGCCGGTCATGGGCGGCCGCCGCGTCGGCGAAGGGGTGGACGCCAGCGACCCGGAGCGGGATGTCGCCGCTGGTGACGAGTTTGACCAGCTCGCCCAGCCGGGATCCGTCCGGTAGCACCTCCAGCGCGAAGGTCCGGATTCCCCGCACCGGCTCCGGGCGAAGTGGGGGTGACGCGGCCACGTACCCGCCGCCGTCTCGAACTAGGTCCAGCAGCGAGGAGCCGATCACCGCCAGGTCGACGACCGCGTCGAACGTCCCCGTCGGATCGTCGGCGCGCGACAGGAACGCCGCGCCCAGCGACTCGACGAACTCGCGGTCGTCGGGTCCGGCGAGTCCCGTGGCGTGCAGGCCGGTCGCCCGGGCCAGCGCCAGGACGAACCCACCGACCTGCCCGGCGGCACCGGTGACGAGCACTGTCGAACCCGCGGGGAGCGCGAGCAGGTCGAGGGCCTGGGCGGCGGCGAGGCCATTGGTCGGCAGGGTCGCCGATTCGGTCGCGGGGACGCCGGCGGGCGCGGAGGTCAGCCAGGCGGGGTCGAGGAGTACGTACTCCGCGTGGGCGCCGACAGTGGTTTGCAGCCACGGCGAGAAGCCGATGACCTCGTCGCCGATCCTGAACTCCTCGACCGACGGGCCGACCGCGTCGACGCTGCCGGCAACGTCCCAGCCGGGCGTGTACGGCAGCCCGGTCGGCAACGGGGCTGGGAACCGACCGGAGCGGACCATCAGATCGACCGGATGGACGACCGACGCCGCGACCCGCACGCGGACCTGCCCCGGCCCGGGCTCGGGCACCGGCACCTCGGCCACGTGCAGGACCTCCGGCCCTCCGAACTCTGCATAGCTGACTGCCCGCATCGCCGACTCCTTCGTGGGACCTCTTTGATCACCACGACCGTACGAATCATCGGCACTGTCAGTAAGTAGGTACCGTGAAGTGCCTAGGGCACCCAGAGGAGGCGGCATGGCGACGACGAGTGCGGAGCAACGTCGTGAGCAGGCCAAACGCGACTACGACGCGTTCCTGGAACAGTGCCCCACCCGTGAGCTGCTGAGCAGGCTCACCGACAAGTGGGTCGCGTTGGTGATCCCAGCGCTCGTCGACGGTCCGCAGCGGCACGGCGAGCTTGCCCGCCGCATCGCCGGCGTCAGCCAGAAGATGCTCACCCAGACCCTGCGCACCCTGGAACGCGACGGCCTCGTCACCCGCACGGTCACCGCCTCGGTGCCGGTCCGCGTCGACTACGCGCTCACCCCGCTCGGCCATGAGCTGTTCCCGGTCATGATCGCGATCAAGAACTGGGCGGAGACGCACATGGACCGCGTCTTCGACGCCCGGGTTGAATTCGACGCACGCCCCTGAACGCGCGGGTAGGGCGCTGTCGCAGCTGGCGCAGGGCCCGCCAGGTTGTCGCTGGCGACTAGCGCTTGCCTCATTGGTCGGACCGATTGTGGGCGCTGCGGCCACTGCGCTTTGGCTGCTTGGCCATTGACCCCGACTCATCGACCTGTTTGGCTGCCTTCGCGATGACCTTGAGAACCCCTCGATCGACCGGAGATAGTCGTGTCCTTCATTGCCGCAGTCAAGTCCGTCTTTAGTCAGTACGTCGGCTTCACGGGCCGCGCCCGCCGGTCTGAGTACTGGTGGTTCGTCTTGTTCACAGTCATTGTCAGCATCGTCGCGGCCATCCTGGACAGCGCGTTGGGACTGACCTTCGAGAACGGCACGACCGGTTTCATCGGTCTCGTTGTCAACCTGGCGCTGCTGCTGCCGACGCTGGCGGTCGCGGTGCGACGCCTGCACGACACCGACCGGACGGGATGGTGGGTTCTGATCGGCCTGGTACCGATCGTGGGCGCCATCGTCCTCATCGTGTTCTTTGTGTCGGACAGCACGCACGGCGCGAACCGTTTCGGCCCCAGCCCCAAGAGCTGACCGCTGTCCGCGTTGTAACGTCCGCGCATTCAAGATCGGACAGGTCGGTCCCCTTCCGGCAGCGCTGTCGGAAGGGGACTGCCGCCGTTGGGCGTAGGCCTGGATTCCCTACGCTCGGCAGCCAAGAACCGGAAGGCGTCTCCAATGGTCGTGCCTTGCGCGAATGGACCTGCGAGGGCGGCGGCCTTCTCGACCAATTCTCTCCTGCTGCGACGGCCGCCGTTCGAGCTGTCGAACACGGTGGCTATTTCAGTCGAACCTCACCCGGCGGGGAGTGCTACGACCCCGACCCGTTCGATGAGCACGTCCGACCCGACGCCGCACCCTTCCCGATTCCTGCCTTCATGGAGCGTTGGTGATCGAGGCGTTCACAGCAGATGGGTACGGAGGAAGTCCAGCTCCAGAGGCAGCAGACGCTCGGCGGTGCCGTTCGCGGCCATGTGCGTGGCACCGGTCAACGGCAGCACGGCGTGCGGGCGGCCGGCGCTCAGCAGGGCTGCGGAGAGCCGCAGCGTGTGCGCCGCCACCACGTTGTCATCGGCCAGACCGTGCACCAGCAGCAACGGGCGGGCCTGGTCCGGGCCGGTGACCGGTTCGGCGGCCATCTCGACCAGCGAATGGTGCGCGTAGACGTCCGTGCCGTCCTCCGGCAACCCCAGATAACGCTCGGTGTACGCGGTGTCGTAGAGCGCCCAGTCGGTCACCGGGGCGCCCGCGATGCCGCATTTGAACAGCTCCGGGTGGCGCAGCACCGCCAACCCGGCCAGCCACCCGCCGAACGACCAGCCCCGCACCCCCACCCGATCCAGGTCCAGGTCGGGGTGCTTGCCGGCGAGTGCGGTCAGCGCGTCGATCTGGTCGGTCAGGATCACGTCGGCCACCCGACGGTGGATCGCCTTCTCGAACGACGGGGCCACTCCCGGCGTACCCCGGTTGTCGATGGTGACCACCGCGAACCCGGCGTCGGCCCACCACTGCCGCTCCAACCACGCGGCCCGCGCCGCCACGACCTCCTGGTGCCCCGGGCCGCCGTAGATGTCCAGCAGCACCGGCAGCCGCCGGCCCGTCACGTGGTTGTCCGGGTAGAGGACCGCCGCCGGCAGCCGCCGGTCGGTCACCCGTTCCAGCAACGGCAGCGGAGAGTACGGGGGAGTCGCGGCGAACGACCGCAGCTCAGCGATCTCCTGACCGCCGCGACGCACCGACCAGCGCACCCCGGCATGGTCCAGCGACGCGACACCGATCGCCAGCACGTCCCCGCCGACGGCGGCCGTGTACCAGCCCGAGTCGGTGGTGAGCCGACGCGCGTCCACCCCACCGCCGATGGTGGTGCGGACCCGGAACAGGTGCCGCTCGCTCGGCTCGCCGTCGCTCGCCTCCACCAGCAGGTCCGCCGGGCCGCTGGCCGCAGCCAGCCGACCCACCACCCGCCGTACGTACAGCGACGGTGGGGTGAGCAGGGTGCCGTCGGCGAACAGGCACCGTGCGTCGTACCCGTCGTGTGCCAACTCCCCGCCGACCAGCACCCGGCCGTCCGGCAGGTGCGCCGGGGTGCCGGCGATCGGCTCCACCCAGCGCGGGTCGGCCAGCTCCGCGTGCACCTGCGTCTCGCCGGTGCGCGGGTCCACCGCCAGCACCAGCCCGTGCTGCTGCGAGCGGCGCAGCACCGTGATCAACGGGCTGCCCTCGACCCAGCTGACAGCGGTCAGGTACGGGTAGGTCTCCCGGTCCCAGTGCACGTCCACCCAGCCGTCGTCCAGGTCCAGCAGGTGCAGGCTGACCTCGGCGTTCGGCCCACCAGCCCGGGGGTACGCGACGGCGGTCGGCGGACTGGCCGGCTGGGCCGGGTCGTGCAGGTGCCAGCGTTCCAGGCGGGACTCGTCTACCCGGGCGGCGAGCACCATGCGCCCGTCCGGCGCCCACCAGTAGCCCCGGTACCGGCCGAACTCCTCCGCCGCGATGTGCTCGGCCAGGCCCCAGCTCACCCCGGCGTCCTCACCGGCCAGCAGGGTGTCGGTGCCGTCGGCCTCGATCACCCGCAGCTCGCCCCGGCGGACACCCTCGGCCGCGTCGGTCACGTACGCCAGCCGTTGCCCGGTCGGGTCCGGACGGGGGTCGAGCACCGGGCCGACGGTGGCCACCTCGACCACGTCGCCGTGCACCAGATCGGCCCGGAACAACCGCCCCGCCAGCGCGAAGACCGCGACCCGACCGGGGGCGTCCAACGCGTACGAGCCGATGCCTGCGGCGCTCAGCCGCAGCCGCTCCCGCAGCGCGCGCTCACCGGGGGAGAGCGACCGGACGTCCCCGCCCTCACCGAGCAGCGTTGCCGGGTCGGCGACCAGGCGCTCCTCGGCGGTGGCCACGTCCAGCAGCCAGAGCGCGTCCGCCGGGTCCTCCGGCCCCGCGGAGCGCAGAAAGATCACTCGGGAGCCGTCGTCAGCCACGGAGACAGCGCGTGGCGCGCCGTGGCTGAACCGGCGTGTGCGGGCGGCCAGCTCCGGAAAGTCCACAGACCAAATCGTAGAGCCGGACCGGAGGTGATGTGGCCGACCTGGGCGGACGCGTCCGCGTCGGCCGGAGCAGAACGCCGGTTAGAGTGACCGTCGTGACGATGCTGCCCGACCGCCGCCTGCTGCTGGTCCACGCGCACCCCGACGACGAGTCGATCGGCACCGGCTCGACGATGGCCCACTACGTCGCGAACGGCGCGCACGTCACGCTGGTGACCTGCACCCTCGGCGAAGAGGGCGAGATCCACGTGCCCGCGCTGGCCCAGCTCGCCGCCGCCGAGGCCGACCAGCTCGGCGGCTACCGGATCGCCGAGCTGGCCGCCGCGTGCGCCGCGCTCGGCGTCAACGACCACCGCTTCCTCGGCGGCGCCGGCCGCTACCGCGACTCCGGGATGATGGGGCTCGCGACCAACGACCACCCCCGCGCCTTCTGGCAGGCCGACCTCGACGAGGCCGCCGGGCATCTCGTGGAGATCATGCGAGAGGTACGCCCCCAGGTGCTGGTCACGTACGACCCGAACGGCTTCTACGGCCACCCCGACCACATCCAGGCGCACCGGGTGGCGATGCGTGCCGTCGAGCTGGCCGCCGCCGAGGGCTGCGCCCCGCTCAAGGTCTACTGGACGGCCATGCCGCTCAGCGTGCTGGAGGCCGGCATGGCCCACTTCGCCGAGTCCGCCGACAACCCGTTCGGCGGCATCGAGGACATCGCCGACCTGCCCTTCGGCACCCCGGACGCCCAGATCGCCGCCCGCATCGACGGGACCGACCAGCACCTGGCCAAGGAAACCGCGATGCGGGCGCACGCCACCCAGATCCCGGCCAACTCGTGGCTCTACTCGATCGCCGGCAACTTCGGCGGCGAGTTCATGGGCGTGGAGTTCTTCACCCTCGCCCTCGGCGAGAAGGGCCCGGGCGCCGGGCCGTACGGCTGGGAGGACGACCTCTTCGCCGGGCTGCCCGAGGAGACCGCCCCGGACCGGTCCCCGGTCGCGGCGGCTGGTCTCCGGTGACCCTGCCCGCCGCGTCGATGACGGTCGTGGACGACCAGGACACCCCGCCTCCGGCGGGGCCGCCGCCGCGACTGCTGGACCTGGGCCTGCGGCTGGTCGGCGCGATCGTCGTGGTGATCGCCGGAGTGGTGACCGGGGTGCTGGAGCTGCTGCTCGCCACGGTCCGCGTCGGTGGGCAGCTGATCGGCGTGTCGGCTGTTCTCGCGGTCGGTGCCAACATCGCGCTGAGCTGGTTCGCGTACGAGGCGGTCGGCCGCAGGTGGGCTGTCGCACTGCCGGCGGTGCCGTGGTTCGCGCTGATGGCGGTGGGCGCCATCCGGACCACCGAAGGCGACCTCCTGCTGTCCGGCGACAACTGGGTAGGCCTGGCGATGATCGTCGCCGGTGCCATGACCTTCGCGGTGATGGGCTTCCGGCAGATCCTCGCCCCGCCACACACGCTCGGCGGCTGATGACGCCACCCAGGTAGGGGTGGTAAATATTCCTGCCAGAGATGCGGGCCCCGCGACGGGGCGTACGGCAGGAGGTCCTGCGATGGACAGACGGTGGCGTGACGTCGGGGTGCTCGTTGCAGCACTGTTCGCGGTCAACGTGGTCGCCCGACTGATCATCCGGTTCGGTTTCGAGGGTGACGACACCGCAGCCGACCGGGTGTCACTGGCGATGTTCGCGGTGATCGGGCTGATCCTGGCCGTGGTCGCCTTCCGCTGGGCTCGTCGTCGGCCACTGGCGGGCTGGGGAGCCGACATGGCCCTCGTCGTACTGGTCGCGATGCTGTTGACCGTGCTGGTCGGGCCCCTGCTGGTCGGTCACAACCCGTTCGCGGGCGGTGCGGCGACGTTCTTCGCCCAGATCTGGCTCTACCTGCTCGCCGCCGGCGCCGGGGTGCTGGTCGGTTACCTGCTGCTCACCGCACTCGGGCGTGACTACCGCTCGCAACAGCTCAAGCGGTACGCCGAGGTCAAGGCCGCGAAGCCCCGCCGCGTCGTACGCCGCTGACCCTGCCGCCACGCGCCGCCAGGCAGCCAGTCGACCAGTCAGGCGTACGGCCGGGCAGGTGTCCGCCTGCCAGGCCGGTCCGGTGTGCGCGCCTTGATCGACTCGCGTTCCAGGAATCTGCGGTGTCCGGGGCGTGCGGATGCCGCGATTTCCTGAAAGCCGAGTGGATCAGCAAGGCCGAGTGGATCGGTGCGTCTGTCGAGCCGCCAGGGGTGGTTGGGGTCAGTGCGGGGCGACCCGGGTCAGGTAGGTGTGGTGAGTGACGAAGCCGAGCCGCTGGTAGAGGGCGACCGCCGCGGTGTTGTGCTGCTCGACCTGGAGGAACGCGCGCGTCGCACCGGCGGACACGCCCCAGGCGGCCAGCTCGTCGATCACCTGGCGGGCCAGCCCTTGCCGGCGGGCCTCGGGTGACACCTCGATCAGGCTGAGGCCCAACCAGCGCCCCTGGCCGGTCACCGTGGCCCGGCCGACCGCCACCAGCGTGCCGTCGACGTACCCGTGGGCGAAGCGGACCTGGTCCACGGCGGTGAGCACGTGCCGGGCGGCGTCCGGCAGGCCGCCCTTGCGGCCGGCAGCGACGGCCAGCCACCCCTCGCTCGGCGCGGTGGCCAGCTCAACGACCACACTTTCCCACCGGCCAGCCTGGCCAGCAGCGGCGCCGGCTTGCCCACCAGCCAGCCCGGCTTGCCCACCAGCCAGCCCGGCCTGCTCACCAGCCAGGCCAGCCTGGCCACCAGCCGCGTCGGCCTGCCCACCAGCCGCGCCGGCCTGCCCATCGGCCAGGTCGACGCGCCCGGTAGCGGGTGGGGTGTCGACGGACGACGGCGCAGGCAGGGGGAGTGGCGCGGTCTGCACCAGTGTCGGCGGGCGGGCGGTCCAGCCACGGGCGTCCAGCTCGGTGCCGACCGGTGCGGCGAGTGGGAGCGGCGTGTTGATCATCGCGGGTTGGCCCTGCTCGGCGTACCAGCGCTCGACCTCGTCCACGGCGGCGGCCAACGGGCGGTCCGGGTCGCCGATCGGCAGCGCGGAGTTGGCTCGTCCGGTCCAGCCGTCCGCCGAGCGGAGCAGCCAGTCACCGATGCGGCCCCGCGTCGGCGCCGGCCAGGCCTCGTCGGCGGCGCGTTCCAGCGCCACCACTGCTGCCGCGGTCGGCCGACGGGTCGGTGGCACCCGCTTGGCGCGGTGGACCTGTGTCACCGGGACTCGCAGCGGGCCGTGCGCCGTGGCCAGCGTGAGATGAGTCTCGCTCAGCTCCACCAGCTCGCCGAGAGCATCGGAGAATAGCGGCCGACCTTCGCGAATCCCCACAATCCGGCGAACCACGATCCGGTGTCCCACATCCTGCTGTCGGAGCACGATCGACCCCCTCCCCGGCGAGATACTAGGCTCTTACCGTCGCGGGAGATCGCGACGTGTCTTGCGGAGGAGAAGACCGGTGACCTACATCATCGCCGAGCCGTGCGTGGATGTGCTCGACAAGGCATGCATCGAGGAGTGCCCGGTCGACTGCATTTACGAGGGCAATCGGATGCTCTACATCCACCCCGACGAGTGCGTCGACTGTGGTGCCTGTGAGCCCGTCTGCCCCGTGGAGGCGATCTTCTACGAGGACGACGTCCCGGAGCAGTGGAAGGACTACACCGGCGCCAACTACGAGTTCTTCGAGGAGCTGGGCTCGCCCGGTGGTGCCTCGAAGATCGGCAAGGTGGAGAAGGACGCCACCTTCGTCGCCGCGCAGCCGCCGCGCGGCGAGGGCCACTGAACCGGCCCGCGCCGGTCTCGTCGCGGCTGCCCGAGTTCACCTGGGACACCCTGGACGCCGCGGCCACCCTGGCCGCGGCGCATCCGGAGGGCCTGATCAACCTCTCCATGGGCACGCCGGTCGACCCGGTGCCCGAGGTGATCCGGCGGGCGTTGGCTGACGCGTCCGATGCTCCCGGTTACCCGCTGACCGCCGGCACGCCGGCGCTGCGGGCCGCGATCGCGGCGTGGGTGTCCCGGGCCTGTGGCGCCAGCGTCGACCGTCTGGGTGTGCTGCCGACCATCGGCTCGAAGGAGCTGGTTGCCTGGCTGCCCACCCTGCTCGGCATCGGCCCGGGTGACGTGGTGGTGGTGCCGTCGATCGCGTACCCCACCTACGAGGACGGGGCCCGGCTGGCCGGTGCCACCGTCGTTCGTACCGACTCGCTCACCTCGGTCGGGCCGACCTCGCGGGTCCGGTTGGTCTGGGTCAACTCGCCCGGCAACCCGACCGGTAGGGTGCTGCCCGCTGCGCACCTCAAGAAGGTGGTCGACTGGGCGCGGGAACGTGGCGCGGTGGTCGCCAGCGACGAGTGCTACCTGCCGCTGGGCTGGTCGGCCGAGCCGGTCTCGGTGCTGTCCCCGCAGGTCAGCGGCGGCAGTTACGCCGGAGTGCTCGCTGTGCACTCGCTGTCCAAGCGTTCCAACCTGGCCGGCTACCGGGCCGGCTTCGTCGCCGGTGACCCGGCGCTCGTCGCCGAGCTGCTGAAGGTCCGCAAGCACGCCGGCATGATCGTGCCCGCACCCGTGCAGGCGGCGATGGTGGCGGCACTGGAGGACGAGCGACACGCCGACGAGCAGCGGGAGCGCTACCGTGCCCGGCGAGAGGTGCTCGCGGCCGCGTTCACCGGTGCCGGGTTCACCGTCGAGCACTCCGAGGCGGGTCTCTACCTCTGGCTCACCCGAGGTGAGGACTGCTGGGACACGGTCGACTGGCTGGCTCGGCGGGGCATCCTGGTCGCCGCCGGCATCTTCTACGGCCCCACCGCCGGGCAGCACGTCCGCGTTGCGCTGACCGAGTCCGACGAGCATGTCGCGGCGGTCGCCGGCCGGCTGCGGGCCTGACCGCGGGCGGCCGGCGATGACCGACGGCGCGACCGGGCGGTACGCCGGGGTGCGGGCGGCGGTGATCGGCACGGGCCTGATCGGCGGCTCGGCGCTGTTACGCCTGGCCGAGGCCGGCCTGGACGTCGTCGGATGGGATCCCGACCCGGCTACCCGGGAGCGGGCCCAGGACCGGGGAGTGGTCGCCCCGGCCACGATCGAGCAGGCCGTGGCCGGGCGGGACGTGGTGTTCCTCTGCGGCCCGCTGCCCACTCTTGCGGGCACCCTGGCCCTGGTGGCCGAGCTGACCGCGCCCGGCTGTGTGCTCACCGACGTCGGCAGCACCAAGGTCGAGGTGGCCGAGGCGGCCGACCGACTCGGGCTCACCGACCGGTTCGTCCCCGGGCACCCCATGGCCGGTGCGGAGTCCGCCGGTCTGACCGCCGCCTCGCCGACCCTGCTGGCGGGTGCCGCCTGGGTGCTCTGCCCGGCGCCGGGCACCGCGACCGACGCCTTCCGCTGGCTGACCGGGCTGCTGGTCGAGCTGTTCGGAGCCCGGGTCGTGCCGATGTCCGCGTCGGCGCACGACTCGGCGGCCGCGCTCGCCTCGCACGTGCCGCACCTGCTGGCGGGCGCGCTGGCCGGGGCGACGCAGCGGGCGCCGCTGCGCGACGCGGTGCTGACGCTGGCGGCTGGCAGTTTCTCCGACGGCACGCGGGTCGCCGGCACACCGGCGGAGCGGACCGCGAACATGCTGCTCGGCAACCGCGACCGGGTCCTGCACGAGTTGGACGAGGTCCGCGCCTTCCTGGACGGGCTGGCCGCCGCCCTTCGGGCCGGCGACGCGCCAGCGCTCATCGCCCGCTACGCGGAGGCGAGAGCGGCCCGGTCGGCGCTGTCGGGTCGGCGGTTGGCCGGTCAGACCCGGGAGTTCGCTGTCGACGGCGACCACGACGCCGAGGTGACCTGGCTGCGCGGGTTGGGTGACGTCGGCGGGCACCTGACCGGGTGTCAGGTCGGCTCCGGGACGGTTTCCTACACCGCGTGGCTTCCCGTGGCTGACTAGGCTGACAGGCATGGCGATGGACGGCCCGGTGGTGCAGGTGCGCGGCGAGGTGACCCGGGAGGTGCCGCCCGAGCTGGCCCGGTTCGCTGTCACGGTGACGGCCCGTGGTCGGGACCGGGAGGCGACGTTGACTCAGCTCGCCGAGCGGGCCGCCGCCGTCCGGGTGCTGTTGGACGGTTCCGAGCCGGCGGTGGCCCGGCGGGAGACCGGCGACCTGTGGGTCCGGCCGCAGACCAAGCGCTCGGGCGAGCGTGTGGTGGGATGGCTCGGCAGTGTCACCACGACGGTCACGGTCACCGACTTCACCGCCCTCGGTGAGCTGATGCTCCGGCTGGCCGACCAGGACCAGGTCTCGGTGAGCGGTCCGTGGTGGGAGCTTCGTCCGGACAGCCCCGTGCACCGCGAGGCGCGACACGCCGCGATCCGCGACGCACTGCTGCGGGCCCGGGAGTACGCGGAGGCGCTCGGCGCCCGGGTCACCGCTCTGATCGAGCTGGCCGACACCGGCCCGGCGGACCGGCCGATGTTCGCCCGGGCGGCGTTCGCCGGGGGTGGCGGCGCGGGTGGTGGCCCGCCGGAGCTTGAGCTGGACCCGCAGCCGCAGACCGTGCAGGCGGCGGTGCAGGCACGGTTCACCATCAGCGATCCGGTTCTCGACTGATGTCGCCGGCCGAGGTGCTGTCCGTCGACGAGCTGGTGGGACGGGCGTTGGTGCTGGCCGAGGCCGGCCCACGGCAACTGCTCGGCATCGCCGGGGCGCCGGGTGCCGGCAAGTCCACGCTGGCCGAGTTGATCGTGCGCGAAGTCGGGCCGACCGCTCGCCTGGTGCCGATGGACGGCTTCCACCTGGCCCAGTCGCAGTTGGACCGGCTGGGCCGCGCCGACCGTAAGGGCGCGGTGGACACCTTCGACGCCAACGGGTACGTCTCGATGCTGCGCCGGTTACACCGCCTGGAGCCGACCTCGGTCTATACGCCGGAGTTCCGGCGTGAGCTGGAGGAGCCGGTGGCCGGGGCGATCGAGGTGCCGCCGTCGGCGCGGCTGGTGGTGACCGAGGGCAATTACCTGCTCCTGCCGGACTACCCGTGGCAGGAGATCCGGCCGCTGCTGCACGAGGCGTGGTTCCTGGACCTGGACGCCGAGCTGCGCCAGCGCCGGTTGACGGCCCGGCACGAGGCGTACGGTCGATCACCGGAGCAGGCGCGGGCCTGGGCGTTGGGCAGCGACGAGTCGAACGCGGCCCTCATCACCCCCACCGCCGACCGTGCCGATCTGGTGGTCCGCCTGTCGGAGCCCCCGGCGGCCTGACCGGTCGGCGCGGCCTGAGCGTCCGGGCCGGACTCGGCTTGACCGGCCCGTCGAGGGCCGCCGCAGTCAGTCCAGTTCGCGGACCGGCCGGGCCGGGTTGCCGACCGCGACCACGTTTGCCGGTAGGTCCCGGGTGACCACCGCGCCCGCGCCGACGACGGTGTTCGCACCGATCGTCACGCCGGCCAGCACGATCGCGCCACCGCCGAGCCAGACGTTGTCGCCGATGGTGATCGGCTTGGCGGCCTCCCACTTGTCCCGTCGCGGACCGGGCTCGACCGGATGCGTCGGGGTCAGCAGTTGGACGTTCGGTCCGATCTGGACGTCGGCACCGATGGTGATCGGTGCGACGTCGAGGAAGACGCACTGGTAGTTGACGAAGCTGCGGGGCCCGATCCGGATCTGCCAGCCGTAGTCGCAGTGGAACGGCGGGCGGATCCAGGTGTCCTCGCCCAGTTCGCCGAGGAGTTCACGCAGTGCCGCGATCCGGGCCTGTGGGTCGGCCGCGGGACTGGTGTTGAAGCGCTCCATCAGTCGGGCGGAGCGGTCCAGGTCGGCGATGATCTCGGGATCGTCGGCGATGTACGGCTCGCCGGCGAGCATCTTGTCCTTCATGGAGGTCACCGCCCGATCATGCCGGCCCGGTTCGTCGGCTCGTGGCGGGTCCGTCATTTTTAGGACCTCATTCTGCATACCCAGTATGCAATTCTGGGTTGTCAATGTGACTCTCATCCATCAAGACGCTTGACGAGGAGGATCCGTTGCACCAGGGAAGAAGATTGGCCGCCCTCGGCCTCGTGTTCACGCTGGCGCTCTCCGCGCCGGCTCCCGTCTCAGCCGCAGCCGCCGTGCCCGCCCCACCGGGTGGCACCGACCAACAGTCCACTCCGGGTGGACCCACCGCCAACCGCTCGGTCACCGTCACGCTGATCACCGGTGACCGGGTCACCGTCACCGCCTCAGGCGCCTCGGTCCGGCGCGGTGCCGGCCGCGAGGACGTGCAGTTCCTGGTTCAGCGCGAGCGCGGTCGACTCACTGTGACACCGACGGACGCGCTGCCGTTGCTGCGCTCGGGCCGGGTGGACCGGCGACTCTTCGACGTCACCGGCCTGGTCGAGGCGGGTTACGACGACGCCCACCGCAAGACCCTGCCGCTGCTGGTGGCGTACGGCTCGACGGGCGCCGCCCGGCGTGCCACGGCCGCTCTGCCTGGCACGAGGGTGACCCGCGACCTGCCGGTGATCGGCGGCGCCGCCCTGAGCAGCGACAAGTCCTCCCTCGACGCGGTCTGGGAGACGGTCACCACCGGTCCCGCTGGGGCCCGGCTCGACGCGGCGGGGGGCGTCGAGCGGATCTGGCTGGACGGCCATCGACGGGTGACCCTCGACCACAGCGTGCCGCAGATCGGCGCGCCCGCCGCCTGGGCGGCCGGTTTCACCGGGGCGGGAGTGTCCGTCGCCGTGCTGGACACCGGCGTCGACGCGACCCACCCGGACCTGGCCGGCAAGGTGGCCGAGGCGCGCAACTTCACCGAGGTCGCCGACGCTCGGGACACGGTCGGCCACGGCACCCACGTGGCCTCGACCATCGCGGGCACCGGCGCGGCCTCCGGCGGCAAGTACCGGGGTGTGGCGCCGGACGCGACGCTGCTGGACGGCAAGGTCTGTGAGGACGCGGGCTGCACCGACTCGGCGATCCTCGCCGGCATGCAGTGGGCGGCGGTGGAGAAGAAGGCCGCAGTGGTCAACATGAGCCTCAGCGGCTGGGACACCCCGGAGGTCGACCCGGTCGAGGAGGCCGTGCAGACCCTGACCGCCCAGACCGGCACGCTGTTCGTCCTCGCCGCCGGCAACGACGGCTCGGACGGTTCGGTCGGCTCACCGGCCAGCGCCGACGCCGGGCTCGCTGTGGGTGCGGTGGACCGCGACGACGAGCTGGCCGACTTCTCCAGCCGGGGACCGCGAGTCGGCGACGACGCGTTGAAGCCGGACATCACCGCGCCCGGCGTCGACATCGTCGCCGCACGGTCCGCCACCGGCTTCATCGGCGATCCGGTGGGGGACCGCTACGTCACCCTTTCCGGCACCTCGATGGCCACCCCGCACGTGGCCGGGTCGGCTGCGCTGCTGGCCCAGCAGCACCCGGGATGGCGGGCCGACCGGCTCAAGGCCACCCTGATGGCGGCAGCCAAGCCACACCCGGACCAGACCGCGTACCAGCAGGGTGCCGGGCGGGTCGACGTCGCACACGCGATCACCCAGCAGATCACCAGCGACCCGGTGAGCGTCTCGTTCGGGCGCACGCTCTGGCCGCACGGTGACGACACCCCGATCACCCGCACGGTGACCTGGCGCAACGACGGTCCGGCCCCGGTCACCGTGGACCTGAGCATCGAGGGCGCCGGCCCCGGCGGCCGCGCGCTGCCGGCCGGCCTGTTCGTCCTGGGCGCCAACCAACTCACAGTGCCGGCGGGCGGCACGGCCGCCACGACCGTCACCACGGACACCCGGCTCGGCGACGCCGACGGTTACTGGACCGGGCGGATCGTGGCCCGGTCCGGTGCGGCGGTCGCTGTCACCCCGCTGGCCGTGAACCGGGAGGTGGAGAGCTACACGCTCACCGTGGAGCACCTGAACCGCGCCGGCGCGCGCACCGCGGACCACTGGACCCTCCTGCTCGGGATGGACACCTATGGCTCCTGGGACCTCGTCAGTTCCGACGGGGTGGCCACCGTTCGGGTGCCCAAGGGCCACTACGGCCTGAGCGGTCTCGTCTTCGAGCCCGGACCGGACGATGAGCAGCGCGGGATGTCCCTGTTGATGCAGCCCGTGCTGACCATCGAGCGGGACACCCGCATCGTCGTGGACGCCCGCCAGGCCAAGCCGGTGCGGACGACCGTTCCGGACCGGAGCGCCGTTCCGCAACTGATCGACCTCAGCGGCAACTTCACCGCCGACGACGGCAGTGGGTACGGCGTCGGGCTCTGGGCGGAGACGTTCACCGGCCTGACCAGCGGTCAGATCGGCAAGCCGGTCCCCGCCGACAAGTTCGTGGCCACCGTCAGCAGCCAGTGGACCCCGGCGGAAACGGCCAACAGCCCGTACCTGTACGCGCTGGCCGAAGCGGTCCCCGGCCGGATGCCCACGGGGTTCGTCCGCGACTACACCCGACGGGACCTGGCCACCGTCGTGCACCAGTTCCGCGGTAACTACCCGGGCATGGTGGCCGAGCGGATCGTGTTCCCCGTGCTGGAGTACAACGTCGGCGGCTCCGCCCTGATCCTCCCCACCGCCGTGCCCGGCCATCGGGTCGAGTACTACAACACCAAGGGTGTGCAGTGGGAGTCCGAGATCGACTTCGGAAAGCGGGACGAGGACGGCTGGTTGAACGCGCAGGCGGCGCTCTTCTCCGTCCCCACCGCCTACCGGGCCGGGCGGACGGTGCAGGAGATCTGGAACCAGGCGCCGTACTCGCCGTCCTTCCCGAAACCGCGCTGGCCGGAACAGAGCGTCAGCCGGGTCGGCGACACCATCCTGGTCGGCGTGCCGATGTTCAGCGACGCGGCCGGGCACCCGGGCGCCTCGCTGACCGACAGCGAGCACACCACGCTGTGGCGCAACGGCAAGCTGGTCGGTGAGAGTGAGTACGCCGGCTCCGGAGAGTTCACCGTGCCACCGGGCGCGGCGGACTACCGGCTCGTCACGTCAGCGAAGCGGAGCTTCACCGACCTGAGCACCGAGGTGGAGTCCAGCTGGACCTTCCGGTCGAGGCACGTCGCCGGTGAGACGCCGGCCCGACTGCCCCTGTCGGCGGTGCGCTTCGCGCCGCAGCTGCGGGTCGACAACAGCGCTCCGGCCGGTCAGGGCTTCGTCGTACCGGTACGGGTGCAGCGCCAGCCCGGTGCACCGGCCAGCCGGGTGGAGAAGCTCGCCGTCGACGTCTCGTACGACGGCGGGAAGACCTGGGGCAAGGCGAAGCTGGTCCGCACCTCGGCCGACGGCTGGTCGGCGCTGTTGCGGCACCCGGCCGGGCCCGGCTACGTGTCGCTGCGGGCCACCGCTCGGGACACCGCCGGCAACACGGTGACCCAACGGATCATCCAGGCGTACCGGTTGCGCTGAGGCGTACCCCGTCCGGGTCCG
>NZ_JAGPYA010000081.1:0-24597 GCF_018070245.1 Micromonospora sp. M61
TCCGGGCGGTCAGGCTTGATCCCTGCGCCGGGCACGGCAGGCCCCGCCCCCGTTGTGGCTTCGGCTCGTGCGGGCGTTCCGCCGCCGTCGGGGATTATTGATCTTGGTGGTTCCTGGTCGACGTTTGGGTTTTGGGTTGGCTGTTACCAGCCTCTTGCTTTCCACTGGGGGAGGGCTGCGCGTTCGGCTCCCAGGGTGCTGTCGCTGCCGTGGCCGGGGTAGAACCACGTGTCGTCCGGCAGTTGGTCGAACAGCTTGTGCTCGACGTCGTCGATCAGCGCGGCGAAGCGCTCCGGGTCCTTGTCGGTGTTGCCCACGCCACCTGGGAAAAGGCTGTCCCCGGTGAAGAGGTGCGGGGTGCCGGCCGGGTCGCGGTAGAGCAGCGCGATCGACCCCGGGGTGTGCCCCTTGATGTGGATGACCTCCAGCGCGCAGTCACCCACCGCCACGGTGTCGCCCTCGGCCAGACGCTCCGCCTCGATCGGCAGCCCGGCGGCGTCGTCGGCGTGCACCAGCGCCCGGGCGCCGGTCTTGGCGACCACCTCCTCCAGCGCCACCCAGTGATCCATGTGCTGGTGGGTCGTCACCACGGCGGTGAGGCCACCGTCGCCGATCAGCTCCAGCAGCCGGGGCGCCTCGTTGGCGGCGTCGATCAGCACCTGGTCACCGGTGCCCGTGCACCGCAGCAGGTAGGCGTTGTTGTCCATCGGGCCCACCGACAACTTGCTGATGGTGAGCCCGTCCAGCTCCCGTACCGCCGGCGCTCCGCCGTGCGTGACGTCTCCGCTGTATGTCATGACGTTTCTAGATCCATTCCGGTGGAGTAGGCAGGGGACCGTCGGGCGTGACGGAGAGCGGTTCGCCGTCGGCGCGGCCGATCAGCCAGGCGGCGAGGTCGAAAACAGGACCGGAGACGATCGGGGCGCCGTCCCGGTCGCCGAGCACCACGTCGTGCTCGCTCCCGTCCAGGCGGAGCACCATCGACGGCGGTGTCGGCCCCATGGCGTGATGGCTGGCAGCCTCGCGCAGCAGTCGGTGTGCGAACGTCTCCGACCAGTCGGCGGGTCGGTAGTCGGCGGCCAGGTCGAGGTGGTGCACCTCGATCTCCCGCAGTCGGCCCCAGACGAGCAGCGCGGCCGGCCACGGGCCCTTACGCGCCTGCACCGTCGCCGCCCACGCCTCGGCGGGCATCGCCTCGACCGCCTCGGCGAACAGGTCGGCGGTGCGGCGAAGGTCGTCCAGGTGCTCGGCGGGCGGGCGGCCCGAGCCGGCGTCGATGTCCGCGGTGCGGGCCGCCAACGACGAGTACATCGGCAGCGCCTGCCCGGTGCGGGCCGCGGTGAGCAGGTTGACGAAACCATCGGCGTTGCGGGCCACGTGCGCCAGCACATGGCCGCGCGTCCAGCCCGGGAGCAGCGACGGGGCCGCCAGGTCCACGGCGTCGAAAGAAGCGGCGGTACGCAGAAGTCGGCTGGTGGCCGCGTCCACCTCGCCCATCAGCAGCAGCGGGTCCGTGGTCACCCGTCGACCCTAGCGGTCCGCCGTCAAGACGTCGCCGGGGAAATCGCTTTCGGCGCGTCGGCGCGCGACCTACCGTCAGCGGCAGACGCGGCACCGGGACATCGGACGGAGGTGGTTGATCATGCCGGACGTGGCACGCGTGTTCCGCCATCACCAGCTTCGACACCGATGAGGATGCCATGACGATCGATCTGACCGCCCTCGGCTGGGACGCCGAGCGGGCGGCGTACGCCGAACGACGCGGCGAGCACCACCCGGGTCGGGTGGCCCGGGTGGACCGGGGCGTCTGCACGGTGCTCACCGCGACCGGCCCGCTCCGGGCCAGCCTGGGCGGGGCGGTGCTCGCCGCCGCCGCCCGGGACCCGTCCGCGCTGCCCTGCGCCGGGGACTGGGTCCTGCTCAACCACTGGCCGGACCGCCGCGTCACAGTGGAGGCCGTGCTGCCCCGCCGGGGCGCGCTGATCCGGCGTACCGCCGGCAAGGACGCCAGCGGCCAGGTGCTGGCCGCCAACCTCGACGCGGCCGCCGTGGTGGAGCCCGTGCACCCCGAGCCGGACGTGGGCCGGATCGAACGGCTGCTCGCCCTGGCCCACGAGTCCGGCGCCCGCCCGCTGGTGGTGCTGACGAAGGCCGACCTCGCGGCCGACCCGGCCGCGCTGGCCCGCCAGTTGGCCGCGGTCGCCCCCGGGGTGCCGGTGCTGCCGGTCAGCGCCGAGCGTGGCATCGGGCTGGAACCGCTGCGCGCCGAGGTGACGCCCGGCCGCACGCTCGGCCTGCTCGGGCCCTCCGGTGCCGGCAAGTCGAGCCTGGTCAACGCCCTCGTCGGCGCGGTGATGATGCCGACACAGGCGATCCGGCGGGTCGAC
Source organism: Micromonospora sp. M61 (assembly GCF_018070245.1). NCBI lineage: Bacteria > Bacillati > Actinomycetota > Actinomycetes > Micromonosporales > Micromonosporaceae > Micromonospora > Micromonospora sp. M61. The sequence continues at coordinate 2,388 of NZ_JAGPYA010000081.1, forward strand.
GGCAAGGGTCGGCACACCACCACCTGGCGGGCCCTCGTACCAATCCCCGGCGGGGGCGCGGTGATCGACACCCCCGGTGTCCGGGCGGTCGGCCTGCTGGACGGCGCGGCCGGGCTCGACCGGGCGTTCGCCGACATCGCCGGGCTGGCCGAGGGCTGCCGGTACGCCGACTGCGGGCACGACGGCGAGCCCGCCTGCGCGGTCCGCGACGCGCTGCACACCGGGGAGCTCTCCACCCGTCGGTGGGAGAGCTGGCGGCGGCTCCAGGGCGAGGTTGCCCACGAGAGCCGACGGCGGGAGGCGCGGGTGGCGGCGGAGCGGCGCGGCGGATGGCGGTCGGCTCGACGACGGACGGCCCGGCCGCCGTCGCCCGGGGGCTACTGACCAGCGGCCGGCGTTCTGCGCGGTCGAGGCTTGTGGCTCCGGGCGGTCGAGGCTTGTGGCTCTACGCTGGCGGGCCTTCCGCCGGGCGCCGTCGTGGGCTTGACGCGGTGCGGCCGACCGGGCTGAGCTGGGGGAATGTGCGGGCGGGGGAAAGTGTCATACCTCGGGGCTAGAGTTGCCGAGGCGTGTTTTCCGCGCCCGCACGACCGCTCACAATCACCCAGAGCGGGACAGATCCTTCGCTTCGTCTTCTCCCGGGAGTACACGCACTGTGGCCGACCGACTGATCATCCGTGGCGCGCGCGAGCACAACCTGCGTGACGTCAGTCTCGACCTGCCCCGGGACGCACTCATCGTGTTCACCGGGCTGTCCGGGTCGGGCAAGTCGAGCCTGGCCTTCGATACGATCTTCGCCGAGGGGCAGCGCCGCTACGTCGAGTCGCTCTCGTCGTACGCCCGGCAGTTCCTCGGCCAGATGGACAAGCCAGACGTCGACTTCATCGAGGGTCTGAGCCCCGCCGTCTCGATCGACCAGAAGTCGACCTCGCGCAACCCGCGCTCGACCGTCGGCACCATCACCGAGGTCTACGACTACCTGCGGCTGCTCTACGCCCGCATCGGTGAGCCGCACTGCCCGGTCTGCGGTGAGCGGATCTCCCGGCAGAGCCCTCAGCAGATCGTCGACCGGGTCCTCGCGATGGCCGAGGGCACCAAGTTCATGGTGCTCGCGCCGGTCATCCGCGGCCGCAAGGGCGAGTACGTCGACCTCTTCGCCGAGCTGCAGGCCAAGGGCTACGCCCGGGCCCGCGTCGACGGCGTGGTGCACCCGCTGACCGAGCCGCCGAAGCTCAAGAAGCAGGAGAAGCACACCATCGAGGTGGTGATCGACCGGCTCACCGTCAAGCCCAGCGCCAAGCAGCGGCTGACCGACTCGGTCGAGGCCGCCCTGGGCCTGTCCAGTGGCCTGGTGCTGCTCGACTTCGTCGACCTCCCCGAGGACGACCCGGACCGGGAGCGCCGCTACTCCGAGCACCTGGCCTGCCCCAACGACCACCCGCTGGCCATCGAGGATCTCGAGCCCCGGGTCTTCTCCTTCAACGCCCCGTACGGCGCCTGCCCGGAGTGCACCGGCCTGGGCACCAAGAAGGAGGTCGACCCGGAGCTGCTGGTCCCCGACCCGGAGCGCAGCCTGCGCGAGGGCGCCATCCAGCCCTGGTCCACCGGGCACAACCTGGAATACTTCCTGCGCCTGCTGGAGGCTCTCGGCGAGGCCCAGCACTTCGACGTCGACACCCCGTGGCGGGCACTGCCGGCGCGGGCGCAGAAGACGATCCTGCACGGCTCCGACGACCAGGTGCACGTGCGCTACCGCAACAAGTACGGCCGCGAGCGCTCCTACTACACCGGCTTCGAGGGCGTGGTGCAGTGGATCGAGCGCCGGCACTCCGACACGGAGTCCGAGTGGTCCCGCGACAAGTACGAGGGCTACATGCGCGACGTGCCCTGTGCGGCGTGCGGCGGCGCCCGGCTCAAGCCCGAGGTACTCGCGGTCACCCTGGCCGGCAAGAGCATCGCCGAGGTCTGCAACCTGTCCGTAGGGGAGTGCGCCGACCTGCTCGCCGGCATCGAGTTGACCGACCGGCAGAAGATGATCGCCGAGCGGGTCCTCAAGGAGATCAACGCCCGGCTGCGGTTCCTGCTCGACGTCGGTCTGGACTACCTCTCCCTGGACCGGCCGGCCGGCACGCTCTCCGGCGGTGAGGCACAGCGCATCCGGCTGGCCACCCAGATCGGCTCCGGCCTGGTGGGCGTGCTCTACGTGCTCGACGAGCCGTCGATCGGGCTGCACCAGCGCGACAACCACCGCCTGATCGAGACCCTGATCCGGCTGCGCGGGCTGGGCAACACGCTGATCGTGGTGGAGCACGACGAGGACACCATCCGCACCGCCGACTGGATCGTCGACATCGGGCCCGGCGCCGGTGAGCACGGCGGCAAGATCGTGCACAGCGGCTCGGTGCCGGCACTGCTGAAGAACAAGGAGTCGATCACCGGGGCATACCTGTCCGGGCGTCGCTCCATCCCGACGCCGTCGACCCGCCGCCCGCAGGATGCGGCACGGGAGCTGGTGGTGCACGGCGCGCGCGAGCACAACCTGCGCAACCTGACCGTCTCGTTCCCGCTGGGCCAGCTCATCGCGGTCACCGGGGTCAGTGGCTCGGGCAAGTCGACGCTGGTCAACGACATCCTGTACGCCGTGCTGGCCAACCAGATCAACGGCGCCCGACTGGTGCCCGGCCGGCACACCCGGGTCTCCGGTCTGGAGCACGTGGACAAGGTCGTCGGCGTGGACCAGTCGCCGATCGGCCGTACGCCGCGCTCCAACCCGGCCACCTACACCGGGGTCTGGGACCACGTCCGCAAGCTCTTCGCCGAGACCACCGAGGCGAAGGTTCGGGGGTACGGCCCGGGTCGGTTCTCCTTCAACGTCAAGGGTGGGCGCTGCGAGGCGTGCTCCGGTGACGGCACGATCAAGATCGAGATGAACTTCCTGCCCGACGTGTACGTCCCCTGCGAGGTCTGCAAGGGCGCCCGGTACAACCGGGAGACCCTGGAGGTGCACTACAAGGGCAAGACCGTCTCGGACGTGCTGGAGATGCCGATCGAGGAGGCCGCTGAGTTCTTCTCCGCCATCCCGGCCATCCACCGGCACCTCAAGACCCTGGTCGACGTCGGCCTGGGCTACGTACGCCTCGGCCAGCCCGCGCCCACCCTCTCCGGCGGTGAGGCGCAGCGGGTCAAGCTCGCCTCCGAGCTGCAGAAACGCTCCACCGGGCGGACGGTCTACGTGCTCGACGAGCCGACCACCGGTCTGCACTTCGAGGACATCCGCAAGCTGCTGATGGTGCTGGAGGGTCTGGTCGACAAGGGCAACACGGTGATCACCATCGAGCACAACCTCGACGTGATCAAGACGGCCGACTGGCTGATCGACATGGGTCCGGAGGGCGGCCACCGGGGCGGCACCGTGCTCGCCACCGGCACCCCCGAGGAGGTCGCCGAGGTGGCCGAGAGCCACACCGGCGAGTTCCTGCGCCAGGTGCTCAAGCTCGACGGCAAGGCCAAGGGCGCGGCCGCCGCCACCACGCGGGCGGCCAAGGCCAACGGTGTGACCAAGGCGCGGACCAGCCGCAAGGTGGCGGCCAGCGCCCGCTGACCTCGACTTCCCGAGGGCAGGTCCGGCTGGGGTTGGTGTGGCGGTTGCGGGGCGGGTCCGATCGGGTTCGTGCGCGTCCATCGCGGCGCGGGCGAGCCGGTCCGGAGCCCGCCCTGTCCCATTTCCTGGGTCGGACAGATGCTGCGGTGAACCATCCGGCACAGTTGCCCGTGTGGAGAAGTGTGACCGGCTTTCGGACCGGCGCGGCGGGCTAGAGAGAGGCGAGGCATGAGTGACGATCAGGCGCTGACCGGTCCGGGTACGCAGACACGTCGTACCCTGCTCACCGGTGTCGGGGCGGTCGGCGCGGCCGTCGTCCTGGCTGCCTGCGGCAGCGACGACGGCGGCAACGGCAGCGGCAGCGACACCCCCACCAGTGGCGGCCCCGCCGTACCCAGCACCGGTGACGCTGGCGGCGGCGACCGGCAGGGATCCCAGTCACTGGCCACCACCTCCGACATCCCGGTCGGTGGCGGCAAGGTCCTCGCCACCGACGGCGTGGTCATCACCCAGCCCTCCCCGGGCCAGTTCAAGGGCTTCAGCCCGATCTGCACCCACCAGAACTGCCCGGTCACGAACGTCGACGGCGGCACCATCAACTGCACCTGCCACGGCAGCAAGTTCTCGATCGAGGACGGCTCGGTGAAGGCCGGCCCGGCCACCAAGCCGCTGCCGCCGAAGAACATCAAGGTCACCGGCGACCAGATCTCGCTCGCCTGACCGCGCCCGTCCACGTCCCCCGTCCCACGTCGCCAGGGCGGGGGACGTCGGCGGCACGGGTGCCGGGACCGCCGCGACGAGTCAGCCGCCGTACTCCTCGCTGTACGGTTCCGGGATGCCGTAGGTTTCCCGGTCGTCCAACCGCATCTCGGCGCGCATCCCGTTCTCGGTGTATTCGATCGGGTGGCGCTCATCGATCTCGAAATGGCCGTCGCCGTCCCGGTCGACAGGCAACCCGGTGGCCTGGCGTTCGGCGTTGTTCACGCCCTCACCCACCTCGGTTGAGCCACCCCTTCCGGTATCCGGGTCGTCGGGGTTCACGTACTTTCCGTCGAGGGAGATATCGTTCTGGTGGTCGTAGACGTGCGCCATTTCGTGGAACAGCACGACTGGTGGGGGCGCCTCCTCCAGGAAGTGGTCATACCTGGGGTCGATCAGGATGCCGTACGACCCGTCGTCGTTTTCCCTCGCTTTGCCGTACGGGTCGCCGGAAATCTCTGTGATCTCGATGTCGTGCTCGGTGTCGTCCAAGGCATCCAGCATGAGCTGACCATTCGGCGAGGACTCGAACGTGTCCAGGTCGTCCTGCATCCGCTCGGTGAACTCGTCCGAGCCGTCGATGACAAGGCTGGAACCAACGTCGTTGGACACGTCGACGTGCTCGACGTGCTCGGCGCCGTCGAAGGCGTCGGGTCTCTCGGTGCCGGCTGTGCCGGTCTCGGTCTGCGTCTGTCCGTACACCAGATCACCGTCCGCGCCCGCGGTGCCACCCGACACCGTGTCCGTGCCCCGTCCGGTGTAGATCGTGTCATCGTCGGCGCCACCGGCGATGGTGTCGTCGCCACGGCCGCCCGAGAGCACGTCCGCGCCCCGGCCGCCGTCGAGGCTGTCGGCGCCCCGGCCGCCGTCGAGATAGTCGTGGTGGTCGCCGCCGGACAGGCGGTCGTCGCCCGACCCGGCGTAGAGGGTGTCCTGACCCAACCCGCCGATGACCCGGTCCTGCCCAGCGGAGGTGGCCAGGTAGTCCTGGCCGTGGCCGCCGCTGACGTGGTCGTCACCGGCCCCGGACTCGATCGTGTCCGCGCCGTCGCCACCGAGCACGACGTCATCGCCGGTACCGGTGTGGATGCGGTCATCCCCTGAGCTGCCAAGTACGGTTACCGCGCCGACACCCGGGCCGACCTCCACATTGTCGTTACCGGCCCCGCCGCGGATCGTCAACTCGAAGCCGTCCGGCACCCTCTCGCTGGAGATGGTGAACCCCGAGCGCGAGATCTCCACCGTGAGTTCGCCGGTGAACGGGTTGCGGACGATGCGGACCTCGTCGTCGCTGCCGCCGGCATTGACGATCATCCGGCCGCCGGCCATGATCACCCCAGGCCTGGGCGGCTCGTCCGGCAGGGTGAAAGGTGACGAGCCGCCGATGAACCGCTGCCACGCACTGGTGATGGTCGCCAGGCCTTCAGAGATCGCCCGTAGGTTCGCCGCAGCCTCGTGATGCACGTCCCAGGCCGGCCGGCGGATCGCCTCAGCAGCATCGATGGCGGTCTGCACTACGGTGGCGTCGGCCGCATCGGTCAGGACGAAGGTGACCCGGTCGTCGGACCGTTCGGCCCGCACCGCCCTGGTCAACGCCTCCCAATCCTCGTGGAGCAGCAGTTGGGCGCGGCCCAGCGCGTCCGCCAGGTCTTCGACCGCTTGACCACCGCGATCGGCCAGCGACGCGAACTCGTCGAGGTCCACGACCAGATTGCGGCCGTGGCCGGCGTACGTGTCGGCGACCTCACCAGTCCACCCGCTGTTGAACAACGCGTTGGCGCCGTGTTTGGTGTCCGCCGCGCTGTCGCGAGCCGCATCGGCGAGCCCTCGCCACGACTTGGCCGCGGCCATGAGCCGCTCCGGGTCGGCCTTCAGGGACCACAGGTCGTCCGTGACGATCGGTGCTGGCGGCGCCGCGGTGGAGGGTGTTCCGGGGGCGGTCATGCCAACCACCCGAGCAGGCCACCCATCAGCCCGCCGGCGTCGTCGTCGGTCTGCTGGGTCGAGAACGCGACCAGGTAGAGGCGGTCGGCGTCACCTTCCAACACCGCGTGCAGCGCGCCGGCGGCGGCCATCACCGCCTCCGTCGCGCCCTGACAGGCGTCGTAGGCCAGCGTCGCGGTCGGCGTGTCGCCGAAGGCTGCCAACGGGGCCGGAAACTGCTCCTGAGCCAGCAGCATTCTATCGCCGAACTCCTGCGACGCGGTCAGTATCCGCTCCGCGAAACCGGCAACCTCGTCTGGATCTACGGTGAAACCGCCCATGCAGATAAGCTAGCCTTCTTCATAGAAATTGACTTTCATCGTTTCGCTATCCGTCAAATCTGTTCGCGCGGTTCCTCTGACCCGAGGCCCGAACCGGGGTGTTGTCCGACCCGCTGGCTAGGCTTGCTGGCGTGGCTGACCCCTCGACCTACCGCCCCGCTCCCGGCACCATCCCGGAGCTACCGGGGGTCTACCGCTTTCGCGACGGCACCGGCCGGGTGATCTACGTCGGCAAGGCGCGAAATCTGCGCAGCCGGCTCAACTCCTACTTCGGCGACGTCTGGAACCTGCACGAGCGCACCCGGCAGATGGTCACCACCGCCGAGTCGGTGGACTGGATCACCGTCGGCACCGAGGTCGAGGCGCTCCAGCAGGAGTTCACCTGGATCAAGCAGTACGACCCCCGGTTCAACGTCCGCTACCGCGACGACAAGTCGTACCCCTATCTGGCCGTGACCCTCAACGAGGAATACCCACGGCTCCAGGTGATGCGTGGTGCCAAGCGCAAGGGGGTGCGCTACTTCGGTCCGTACTCGCACGCCTGGGCCATCCGGGAGACCCTCGACCTGCTGCTGCGGGTGTTCCCCGCCCGGACGTGCTCCGCCGGCGTGTTCAAACGCGCCGGCCAGGTCGGTCGTCCCTGCCTGCTCGGCTACATCGGCAAATGCTCGGCGCCGTGTGTCGGCACCGTCTCCGCCGACGAACACCGCGCGATCGTGGACGGGTTCTGCGACTTCATGGCCGGGCGCACCGACACCATGGTGCGCAAGATCGAGCGCGAGATGACCGAGGCGAGCGAGCAGCTGGAGTTCGAGCGGGCCGCCAAACTGCGCGACGACGTGGCCGCGCTGCGCCGCGCCATGGAAAAGCAGACCGTGGTGTTGGGCGACGGCACCGACGCCGACGTGGTCGCGTTCGCCGACGACCCGCTCGAGGCGGCCGTGCAGGTCTTCCACGTCCGCGACGGCCGGGTCCGAGGGCAGCGCGGCTGGGTGGTGGAGAAGACCGAGGACCTGACCACCGGCGACCTGGTGCACCACTTCTGCACCCAGGTGTACGGCGGCGAGCACGGCGAGGCCGACGTGCCCCGGGAGCTGCTGGTGCCCGAGCTGCCCGCCGACGCTGACGCGCTGGCGGAATGGCTCTCCAACCACCGGGGCAGCCGGGTGTCGCTGCGGGTGCCGCAGCGCGGTGACAAGCGCTCACTGATGGAAACGGTCGAGCGCAACGCCAAGGACGCGCTGGCCCGGCACAAGCTGAAGCGATCCGGTGACCTCACCACCCGGGGCAAGGCACTGGACGAGATCAGCGAAGCACTGGACATGCGCACCTCGCCGTTGCGCATCGAGTGCTTCGACATCTCCCAGATCCAGGGCACCGACGTGGTGGCCAGCATGGTGGTCTTCGAGGACGGGTTGCCTCGCAAGAGCGAATACCGACGGTTCATCGTCCGTGGCGCCACCGACGACCTCTCCGCGATGTCCGAGGTGTTGCGCCGTCGCTTCGCCCGCTACCTGGACGCGCGGGCGGAGACGGGCGAGGTGGGCGTCGAGTCGGCCGACGACCCGGTCACCCCGGAAGACGCGGCCGAGCCGCAGATCGGTGTGCTGATCGATCCGACCACCGGCCGGCCGCGGAAGTTCGCGTACCCGCCGCAGCTGGTGGTCGTCGACGGCGGTGCTCCGCAGGTCGCGGCGGCAGCACAGGCCCTTGCCGACCTGGGCATCGACGACGTGGCGTTGTGCGGCCTGGCCAAGCGGCTGGAGGAGGTCTGGCTCCCCGACGACGAGTTCCCGGTCATCCTGCCGCGCACCTCGGAGGGTCTCTACCTGCTGCAACGCATCCGCGACGAGGCCCACCGGTTCGCCATCACCTTCCACCGGCAGCGCCGCTCGAAGCGGATGACCGAGTCGGCACTCGACCACGTACCCGGCCTCGGCGAGGTGCGGCGCAAGGCGTTGTTGCGGCACTTCGGCTCACTCAAGCGGCTCTCTGCCGCAACGGTCGAGGAGATCACCGAGGTGCCCGGGGTGGGCCGACGCACCGCCGAGGCGATCCTGGCCGCCCTCGACAAGGACACGAAGACCGACGACAGCGCGGAGGCGACCCCCAACACCTGACACCGCGCCGCGCGGCCTCGGGGGTCAAGTCGCGCAGCACGCATGATCGTGCTCGTAGTGGCCTCGTCGGCGCCGGATGGGGCCTGTTACGTGGATCAAGCACGACCTTGGGGTGATGCGTCGCGTGGGCCGTCCCCGGGGGTGCCGGTGTCCGGTATCGCCAGGTCGATCAAGATCCGCGCAAACACATCGGGCAACCGCCCGCCGCCCGGCACCCGGGCCAAGATCCGCGCAACACATCGGGCAACCGCCCGCCGCCCGCCACCCGGCGAAGATCCGCGCAACATCAGGGAACTTGCTGCCTCGTAGTGGTCTGAGGCAGCAATTTCCCGGAAAGTGCGCGGATCTTGGATTGTCGGCGCCCGGGGTTGCGGGGTGTGGTGTCCGGTTCGGCGGATCCGTCCGTGGGGCGGATGTCCGGTTTCGGCGTGGCTGTCCCGTGGTCGGGGCCACCCTGGCGGCGGAATCGTGGGCCGGGCGGGGTCGTTATACCTGGCATGCCACCGCGACTTTCGGGTCGTGAGGCGAGGGCGCACCGGCCGGGAACATCCGCTGGGCCGCCCCGGTTACATCCCCCGCAACGCCCGAGCAGGTCCCCCCGGATCGCCGGCGTTCCCCCCGAGACTTTCCCGCACGGTCACCGTTCCCCCTTGTGTGTCGTGCCGTGCGGACACCCCCAATCGCAGAGGAGCACGCCATCATGCGTACCGATCTGATTCGTAAGACCGCTCTGAGCGCTGCTGGTCTGGCCTTCACCGGCGGCGCCATCGTCGGACCGATCACCGCCGCGTACGCCGCGACCGATGCCAAGCCCACTACTCAGACGCAGTCTGATCGCAAGCCTGCTGGTGAGCGTCAGCTGGGCGTGCGCTACGAGGCGCAGCCGAACTTCTACTACTGCGGGCCCGCCGCCGCCCGTAACGCCCTGAGTGTGCAGGGCAAGGACATCAGCGTCGACGCGATGGCCAAGGAGATGGGCACCACCGAGGCCGGCACCAACTCGATCAACGACATCACCCCGGTGCTGAACAAGGAAACCGGCAAGAACGACGCGTACCGGTCCGTGGAGATCAGCAGCCCGGATGCTGACGCGAAGCAGACCGACAAGCTGCGCGCCGACATTGTCAAGACCGTTGACGACGGCCGGGCCGTGGTCGCCAACATCGCCGGCACCACCACTGACACCGACGGTGCTATCCACTCGTTCGAGGGCGGGCACTACATCAGCGTCGTCGGCTACCGCGACAACGGCACCATCGTCACGATCGCCGACTCCGCCAACCCGAACACCGCCTCCTACGACGTCACCGTCGAACACCTCGCCGACTGGATCGCCACCCGCGGCTACGCCACCAGCTGACCGCGACTGACACACCGAAGGGCCGGACCCCACCACGGGGCCCGGCCCTTCGGCACGTCCTCAGTCCTCGGCGAGGACGGCCAGGATCTGCTCGCCGTACTTGGCGAGCTTGTTCTCGCCGACTCCGCTGACGCCCGACAGCTCGGCAAGCGAGCCCGGCGCGTCAGTGGCGATCTGTCGGAGAGTGGCGTCGTGGAAGATCACGTACGCCGGAACGCCCTGCTCTTTGGCGGTGGTCGCCCGCCAGCCACGCAGCCGCTCGAAGAGCGACGCGGCGGCCGGGGTCAGCTCGGCCACGACGGTGGCCGAGCCGCGCGGCTTCGACGAGCGGCTCGAAGCTGGCTTCTCCGGTTCGCGGCGCATCGTGACCGTGCGGCGGCGACCCAGGACGTCGGCACTGGCCTCGGTCAGCGCGAGCGTGCCGTAGTCACCCTCGACGGCGAGCAGCCCTTCGGCGAGCAGTTGCCGGACGACGCCCCGCCACTCCGCCTCGCTCAGCTCGGAGCCGATGCCGAAGACGGTCAGCGAGTCGTGACCGTGCTGGCTGATCTTGTCGTTCTGCTTGCCGAGCAGGATGTCGATGCAGTGCCCCGCGCCGAACCGCTGGTTGCGCTCACGGTCGAGACGAAAGACCGCGGAGAGCAACTTCTGGGCGGCGACAGTGCCGTCCCAGGTCTCCGGTGGGGTGAGGCAGGTGTCGCAGTTGCCGCAGGCGGCCGTGGACGTCTCGCCGAAGTATTCGAGCAGCTGGACCCGCCGGCAGCGCACCGTCTCGCAGAGGGCGAGCATCGCGTCCAGGTGCGCGGCGAGGTTGCGGCGGTGGGCGAGGTCGCCGTCGGACGTCTCGATCATCTTGCGTTGCTGGACCACGTCCTGCAGCCCGTACGCGAGCCAGGCGGTGGACGGGAGGCCGTCCCGCCCGGCGCGGCCGGTCTCCTGGTAGTAGCCCTCGACGGACTTGGGCAGGTCGAGGTGGGCGACGAACCGCACGTCGGGCTTGTCGATGCCCATGCCGAAGGCGATCGTGGCCACCATCACCAGACCGTCCTCCCGCAGGAAGCGCTGCTGGTTGGCGGCGCGGGTGGCCGCGTCCAGACCTGCGTGGTACGGCAGTGCGGCGACCCCGTTGGCGACGAGGAACTCGGCGGTCTTGTCGACCGAGGCACGGGAGAGGCAGTAGACGATGCCGGCGTCGCCGGGGTGCTCGTCGCGCAGCAGCGTCAGCAGTTGCTTGCGCGGCTCCCGTTTGGGCACGATCCGGTACTGGATGTTGGGCCGGTCGAAGCTCGCCACGAAATGTCGGGCGTCGTCGAGGTTGAGCCGGGTGGCGATCTCGGTGCGGGTGGCGCTGGTCGCGGTGGCGGTCAGCGCGATCCGCGGCACCTCTGGCCAGCGTTCGTGCAGCATCGACAGCGCCAGGTAGTCGGGGCGGAAGTCGTGCCCCCACTGGGACACGCAGTGCGCCTCGTCGATCGCGAACAGGGAGATGCGCCCCCGGTCCAGCAGGGCGAGGGTGGACCGGACGCCGAGCGCCTCCGGGGCGAGGTAGAGCAGGTCCAGCTTGCCGGCGACGAAGGCCGCCTCGACCCGACGTCGGGCGTCGAGGGTCTGGGTCGAATTGAGGAACCCGGCGCGGACGCCGACGGCGGTGAGCGCGTCCACCTGGTCCTGCATGAGGGCGATCAGCGGGGAGACGACGACCGCGACGCCGTCGCGGACCAGGGCCGGGATCTGGTAGCACAGCGACTTGCCACCACCGGTGGGCATCAGCACCAGCGCGTCGCCGCCGGCGACCACGTGGTCGATCACGTCCTGCTGGAAACCGCGGAAGGCGTCGTAGCCGAACACCCGGCGCAGCACCGGCAGCGCGTCCTCGGTACGCAGGTCGGTGGGGGAAGCCATCCGCGGAGTCTACGAGCCCACCCCGACACCGCCGACCCGGCGCACCCGAGCGAAGGGTGTTCACCCCACGACCCGTGGCGGGTGCGTGGGCTTGCGCCGGTGGCGGGATAGAGTCGCTGATTGACCAATCGCGGCCAACGGGGGCCGCGGCGCCACGGCTTGGGGGTATGGGTGAGCGAGGCGCGCACAACCGGTGACCGGATCGACGACCCGGCGGCGGTTGACGGGCAGGTGGCGGCCGAGTCGGAGACCACACTCGTGGTCGTCACCGGCCTCTCCGGCGGTGGCCGCAGCACGGTTGCCAGGGCGTTGGAGAACGTCGGCTACTACGTGGTCGACAACCTGCCGCAGGCACTGATGCTGGACATGGCCGAGCTGGCGTTCAAGGCGGGCGGGGCCGCTCGGCGCACCGCGATGGTGCTGGACGTGCGGTCCCGGGCCTTCTCCACGGACCTGGCCGGGGCGATCCGTGAGCTCAAGGACCGTGGGTTCTCGCCCCGGGTGGTCTTCGTCGACGCCGACGACGAGGTGTTGATCCGACGGTTCGAGAGCGTGCGCCGGTCGCATCCGCTTCAGGGCGACGGACGGCTGGCCGACGGCATCGCCGTGGAGCGCGGTCTGCTGGAGGAGGCGCGCGACCAGGCCGACGTGATCGTCGACACCAGCCACCTGAACGTCAACCAGCTCCGTCGGCGCATCGAGGAGCTGTTCGGCGGCGAGGACGCCCGCCGGCTGCGGGTAACCGTGCTGTCGTTCGGCTTCAAGTACGGTCTGCCGCCGGACGCCGACTTCGTGCTGGACGCCCGCTTCCTGCCCAATCCGTACTGGGTGCCGGAGCTGCGCGAGCACACCGGTCGGGAGGAGGCGGTGAGCGCGTACGTGCTGGGTCAGGAGGGTGCGGACGCCTTCGTCGCCTCGTACGCCGACCTGGTCAACGCCACGACCGCCGGCTTCGAGCGGGAGGGTAAGCGCTACCTCACGGTCGCCGTGGGCTGTACCGGCGGCAAGCACCGCAGCGTGGCTATCGCCGAGGAGTTGGCCGGGCGGTTGCGCCACTCCGGGTTGGCGGCCAACGCCCAGCACCGCGATCTGGGGCGGGAATGACGGCCCGGCGGGTGGTGGCGTTCGGCGGCGGGCACGGGCTGTCCGCCTCGCTGCGCGCGCTGCGTCACTGCGCCCCCGAACTCGACCTCGACATCACCGCTGTGGTCACCGTGGGTGACGACGGGGGTTCCAGCGGCCGGTTGCGGGCCGAGCGGGGCGGTCTGCCCCCGGGTGATCTGCGTCAGGCGCTGGTGGCTCTGGCTGGGGATCACCCGGCGACCCGGCGCAGCGCCGGGCTGTTCCAGCACCGCTTCGCCGCCGTGCCGGCCGGCGTACCCCCGCTCGGCGAAGCCGACCCGGGCCCGGCGGCGACCGACCGTCGCAACCCCGACCCGCGCGACCAGGACGCCGGCGCGACCGTCCCCGGCGCTGAGCGGGCGAGCATCCGCGCCGACGGGCTGGCCGGGCACGCGGTGGGCAACCTCGTGCTCTGCGGCCTCATGGAGATGCTGGGCGACCCGGTGGCCGCGCTGGAGCACGCCGGCGCGATGCTGGGCACTGTCGGCCGGGTGCTGCCGATGTCCCGTCAGCCGGTCGGCATCGAGGCGCAGGTCCGAGGTGTCGACCCGGCCGCCCCCGACGAGGTACGCACCGTGCGCGGCCAGCACCAGGTGGCGGTCACCACCGGGCGGGTCGAGTCGCTGCGCCTCACCCCGTCCGCCCCGCCGGCCTGCGCCGAGGTGATCGAGGCGATCAGGGCGGCGGACTGGTTGATCTTCGGGCCGGGCAGCTGGTACACCAGCGTTCTCCCGCACCTGCTGGTGCCGCAGTTGGCCGACGCTATCGTGTCCACCTCGGCCCGGCGGTTGGTCACGTTGAACCTCGCGGCCGAGAAGGAGACCCTCGGGCTCTCCGTCGCCGATCATCTCGCGGCGCTGCACTGGTACCTGCCCGAGCTCAAGGTGGATCTCGTGCTCGCCGACGCCAAGGCGGTGGGTGACCCCGAACCGGTCGAACGTGCGGCAGAATCGCTGGGTGCCCGCCTGGTCCTCGCCCCTGTCGCCGTCACCGGTGGCACTCCCCGCCATGATCCGGCTGCCCTGGGCGCCGCACTGGTGCCTGTCCTGGGTGCCGATCGTTAGACACGTACGTAATCTCCGGCGACACGCCGGAACCGGTCCGTGAGGGGACGCACAATGGCGATGACGGCCGCGGTCAAGGACGAGCTGAGTCGGGTCGACGTGCCCAAGCCCTGCTGTCGGCGGGCGGAGATGGCCGCACTGCTGCGCTTCGCCGGCGGGCTGCACATCGTCTCCGGCCGCGTGGTGGTGGAGGCTGAACTGGACACCGGGGCGGTGGCCCGACGGCTGCGCCGGGAGATCGCGGAGGTCTACGGGTATCCGAGCGAGATCCACGTGCTGGCCTCCGGTGGGCTGCGCAAGGGCAGCCACTTCATCGTGCGCGTGGTCAAGGACGGCGAGGCTCTCGCCCGGCAGACCGGCCTGCTCGACGTGCGGGGTCGTCCGGTGCGCGGGCTGCCCCCGCACGTGGTGGCGGCGAACGTCTGCTGCGCGGTCTCCGCCTGGCGGGGCGCGTTCATGGCGCACGGCTCGCTCACCGAGCCCGGCCGCTCCAGCGCACTGGAGATCACCTGCCCGGGGCCGGAGTCGGCGCTGGCGCTGGTCGGCGCGGCCCGCCGGATCGGCATCACCGCCAAGAACCGTGAGGTACGCGGGGTGGACCGGGTGGTGGTCAAGGACGGCGACGCCATCGCCGCGCTGCTCACCCGGATCGGCGCGCACTCCAGCGTGCTGGCCTGGGAGGAGCGTCGGGTGCGCCGCGAGGTGCGGGCCACCGCCAACCGGCTGGCCAACTTCGACGACGCCAACCTGCGTCGCTCGGCGCGCGCGGCGGTCGCCGCCGCCGCCCGGGTCACCCGTGCGCTGGAGATCCTCGCCGACGAGGCGCCCAACCACCTGACCGACGCCGGGCGGCTGCGCCTGGAGCACCGGCAGGCCTCGCTGGAGGAGTTGGGCGCGCTGGCCGACCCTCCGCTGACCAAGGACGCCATCGCCGGGCGGATCCGCCGGCTCCTGGCGCTGGCCGACAAGCGGGCCCGGGACCTCGGCATCCCGGATACGGAAGCAGCCGTCACGCCCGACATGCTCGTGGTCTGATAGGACGGTGGGGCCGCACGGTGCGCCCGGGGCACTACCCGGCGCAGCGTGGTCTCGCACGCTCGGATAAGGTCGCTGCGTACGGCAAGGGGGCCGACACAGGCACTCCTCGTCGTGCGCACCGCCTCGGGCGGTCAGGTCCTCAGACCGCGGCGGGGTGGCCGAGAAGAACCGTCAACGGCCGGCTCCAACGGTCGGCGCACACCACTCCGCCGGCCCGTTGTCTGAAGCCGGCGGACCAGAACGCGAGGAGCTGGAACCTGTGACCATCCGGGTTGGCATCAACGGCTTTGGCCGAATCGGCCGTAACTTCTTCCGGGCAGTGCTGGCGTCTGACGCCGACATCGAGGTCGTGGCGGTGAACGACCTTACCGACAACGCGACGCTTGCCCACCTGCTCAAGTACGACAGCATTCTGGGTCGCCTTCCCTACGAGGTCAAGGCCACCGCCGACGAGATCACCGTCGGTGGCAAGACCATCAAGGCGTACGCCGAGAAGGACCCGTCGAAGCTGCCGTGGGGCGATCTGAACGTCGACGTCGTCATCGAGTCGACCGGCTTCTTCACCGACGCCACCAAGGCCAAGGCGCACGTCGACGGCGGGGCCAAGAAGGTCATCATCTCCGCCCCGGCGAAGAACGAGGACGTCACCGTCGTCATGGGTGTCAACCACGACACCTACGACCCGGCGAAGCACACCATCATCTCCAACGCCTCGTGCACCACCAACTGCCTCGCCCCGATGGCGAAGGTCCTGCACGACACGTTCGGCATCCAGCACGGTCTGATGACGACGATCCACGCGTACACCCAGGACCAGAACCTCCAGGACGCGCCGCACTCGGATCTGCGTCGTGCCCGGGCCGCCGCGCTGAACATCGTCCCGACCTCCACCGGCGCCGCCAAGGCGATCGGTCTGGTCCTGCCGGACCTCAAGGGCAAGCTCGACGGGTACGCCCTGCGGGTGCCGATCCCGACCGGCTCGGTCACCGACCTCACCGTCAACGTGGGTCGCGAGACCACCGTGGACGAGGTCAACGCCGCGCTGAAGGCCGCCGCGGACGGCCCGCTCAAGGGCATCCTGGTCTACAACGAGGACCCGATCGTCTCCAGCGACATCGTCACCGACCCGGCGTCGTGCATCTTCGACGCGCCGCTGACCAAGGTCGTCGGCAACCAGGTGAAGGTCGTCGGCTGGTACGACAACGAGTGGGGTTACTCCAACCGCCTGGTCGACCTGGTCAAGCTGGTCGGTAGCTCGCTGTGAGCATCCGGACCCTCGACGACCTGCTCGCCGAGGGGGTTTCGGGTCGGCGCGTGCTGGTGCGCGCCGACCTGAACGTCCCGCTCGACAAGCAGACCGGTGCGATCACTGATGATGGCCGGATCCGCGCGGTGCTGCCGACCCTCGGCGCGCTGGTCGAGGCCGGCGCGAAGGTGGTCGTCTGCTCGCACCTGGGCCGCCCGAAGGGCGCGCCGGACCCGCAGTTCAGCCTGGGCCCGGTCGCCGGGCGGCTCGGTGAGCTGCTCGGCGCCCCGGTGCACTTCGCCACCGACACCGTCGGCGATTCCGCCCGCTCCACCGTCGCGGACCTGGCCGACGGCCAGGTCGCCCTCCTGGAGAACCTGCGGTTCAACGCGGGTGAGACCAGCAAGGACGAGGCCGAGCGGGGCGCGTTCGCCGACCAGCTCGCCGCGTTCGGCGACGCGTACGTGGACGACGCGTTCGGCGCGGTGCACCGCAAGCACGCCAGCGTCTTCGACGTGCCGGCCCGGCTGCCGCACGTCGCGGGCCGACTGGTGCTGCGTGAGGTCGAGGTGCTCTCCAAGCTCACCGGTGACCCTGAGCGGCCGTACGTGGTGGTGCTCGGTGGGTCGAAGGTGTCCGACAAGCTCGCCGTGATCGAGGCGCTGCTGCCCACCGTCGACCGGCTGCTCATCGGTGGCGGGATGTGCTTCACCTTCCTCAAGGCCCAGGGCCTGGAGGTGGGCACCTCACTGCTGGAGAAGGACATGGTCGACACCTGCCGCAACCTGCTGGAGCGGTCCGGCGGCAAGATCATGCTCCCGGTCGACGTGGTGGTGGCGGACGCGTTCGCCCCGGACGCCGCGCACGACACGGTCCGTGTCGACGGCATCCCGAGCCACCGGCTCGGGCTGGACGTCGGCCCGGAGACGGTCGCCGGTTTCAGCGCCGCACTGTCCCAGGCGAAGACGATCTTCTGGAACGGCCCGATGGGCGTGTTCGAGATGCCGGCCTTCGCGGCGGGCACCCGGGGCATCGCCGAGGCGATCACCAAGGCCGACGCGTTCAGCGTCGTCGGTGGCGGTGACTCGGCGGCGGCGGTCCGTGCCCTGGGGCTGGACGAGTCGTCCTTCGGGCACATCTCCACGGGTGGCGGCGCCTCCCTGGAATACCTCGAGGGCAAGACCCTCCCCGGCATCGCGGCCCTGGAGAACTGAATGTCGAGCACCACCCGCCGGCCGTTGATGGCCGGCAACTGGAAGATGAACCTCAACCACCTCGAGGCCAACCTGCTGGTGCAGAAGCTGGCGGCCAGCCTCACCGAGAAGCAGCTCACCGCCGTCGAGACGGTCGTGCTGCCGCCCTTCACCGACCTGCGTACCGTGCAGACCGCGGTGGACGGCGACAAGCTGCTGATCGGCTACGGCGGGCAGGACCTGTCGCCGCACGCGTCCGGCGCGTACACCGGGGACATCTCCGGGCCGCTGCTGGCCAAGCTCGGCTGCACGTACGTGGTGGTCGGGCACTCCGAGCGGCGGGCCTACCACCACGAGGACGACACGCTGGTCAACGCCAAGGTGAAGGCGGCGCTGACGCACGGCCTGACCCCGATCCTCTGCGTGGGGGAGGGGCTGGACGTGCGCGAGCAGGGCACCCACGTGGCGCACTGCTCCGACCAGCTCGACGGGGGCCTCGCCGGGCTCACCCCCGAGCAGGTGCGCCAGGTCGTGATCGCGTACGAGCCGGTCTGGGCGATCGGCACGGGCAAGACCGCGACGCCGGAGGACGCCCAGGAGGTCTGCGGGGCGGTCCGCCAGCGACTGGCGGAGCGCTTCGACCAGGACACCGCGAACCAGGTCCGGGTCCTCTACGGCGGCTCGGTCAAGGCGTCAAACGTCGCCTCGATCATGGCCCAGCCGGACGTGGACGGGGGCCTGGTGGGGGGTGCCAGCCTGGACGCGGAGGAATTCGCTCAGATCTGCCGCTTCCCGGAGCACCTCGCTCGCTGATCGCTCGGTATCCTTGACACCGCCCGTCCACCGGTCGGTGCCACCGTGCCCGATCAGACCGGGCGAGGATCGCTACGAGAGGAACTGACCCCAGCCATGCCGATCTGGTTCGCATACACGTTGATCGTGTTGCTGGTCATCACGAGCATTCTGCTCACCCTGCTGATCCTGCTGCACCGCGGCAAGGGCGGCGGTCTGTCGAGCATGTTCGGCGGTGGCGTCAGCTCCAGCCTCGCCGGCTCTTCGGTCGCGGAGAAAAACCTGGACCGTTACACCGTCCTGGTGAGCGTCGTCTGGTTCGCCGCCATCGTCGGGCTCGGGCTCTGGCTCCGCCTCCAGATGAACAGCGGCGCCTGAGCAGGCTCGTCAAGTCGTACAATCTGCGCGCGGTCCGTCACTCGACGGGCCGCGCGCAGGCTTTTCTCCGCTGCACCGCGTCGCCCGCCGCCCATCCTGAGAAAAGGACGGCGGGTCCCCTCCGACGACAGGAGCGAGCAGCCGTGCCAAGTGGCAACGTCATCCGCGGCGCCCGAGTCGGGTCCGCACCCATGCGGCCCGACGAGCGGCACCAACCCGCCCCCCGACAGGACGTCACCTACTGGTGCCGCAACGACCACCGGATCGACATCCGGATCGCCGCGGACGCCGAGGCGCCGGCCCTGTGGGACTGCCCCCGCTGCGGCCTGCCCGCCGGGCAGGACGCGCAGAACCCGCCCGGCCGGGTCCGCGCCGAGCCGTACAAGAGCCATCTGGCGTACGTGAAGGAGCGGCGTACCGCCGAGGAAGGCGAGGCGCTGCTGGCCGAGGCGCTCGCAGCGCTCCGCCGCCGCCGCGGCGAATAAGAAGGAAGGGCCTCCGTCGAGGGGCCCTTCCTGTCGGTCAGCGGAGGCTGCGCAGCCGGGCGGGTACGTCGGCTGCGGCGGCCCGATCCAGCAGCCAGCGGGTGCGACCCACACCGTGCACCCCGGCGGCCGGCAACTGCACCGGCCCGGCCCCGGCCAGCGCCATGCCCACCGCGCGGGCCTTGTCGGCGCCGCCGGCCACCAGCCAGACCTCCTCGGCGGTGTTGATCGCCGGCAGGGTGAGGGTGGTCCGCACGGCCGGCGGCTTGGGGCTGCCCCGCACGGCGCTGCACGGGCGGGTGTCGTAGTGCACCGGGTGCTCGGGGAAGATCGACGCCACGTGCCCGTCCTCGCCGACGCCCAACATCAGCACGTCGAAGTGCGGCAGCGTGCCGTGCCCGGGTCCGGCGGCGCGGGCCAGTTCCTCCCCGTACCAGGCCGCGGCGGCCTCGGGGTCGTTGCCGGCGGGGCCGTCGGAGGCCGGCATCGGGTGCACCCGGGCCGGGTCGAGCGGCACCACGTCCAACAGGGCGGCCCGGGCCTGGGTCTCGTTGCGGTCCGGGTCGCCGGCGGGCAGGAACCGCTCGTCACCCCACCACACGTCGACCCGGGACCAGTCCACGGCGTCGCGGGCGGGCAGCGTCGCCACCGCCCGGTACACGGCGGCGGCGATCCGACCGCCGGTGAGCACCAACGACGCCTCACCCCGGTCGGCCTGGGCGTCGAGCATCTTCACCAGCAACCGGGCGGCCACGGCCTGCGCCAGCAGATCGGCGTCGGCGTGGACCGCGACACTCGCCTCACTCATGGGTTGCGCCTTCGTTTCCCGACCGCGTGCGGTCGCTGTCGCGTCGTACCCGGGCTGGAGGCCCGAGGTGGCGGGGCGAGTGCCCCGGAGGTTCCGGGGCAGGGCCCGGTGGGTGACCCGGCCCTGCCCCGACGTTGTCGTGCCCCGGTCGGGCTCAGCCCTCGCCGCTGGTGCCGGCGTGTGCGGTGACCCCGGCCTCGGCGCGCCGGGCGGTGGCCGGATCCTTCCAGACGTGCACCCGCTGCGGGGGACGCTGCTCCAACCCCCGCAGACCGACCGTCGCACCCAGCGCCTCCGCGTACACCTGGTCGGCGTCCAGTCGGCGCAGCTCCTCGGCGAGCTCGTCACCGAGCGGACGGCGGACCAACGGCAGAGCCCGGTCGTCCTGGCCGGTCCGCCGGAATACGGCCATGCTCTCCTCGCGGGTCAGCGTGAGCTGATCACCGTTGGCGCAGCTCAACTGCACCTCCCGCATCCGGGGGAACTCGTTGGTGTCCACCCGGCGCGGGGTGATGCCGAGCCGGCTGGACAGCCAACCGACCATCAGCGCCGCCGTCGGGTCGCTGGGCGGCGCGACGACTGTCGCCTCGGTGACCCGCTCGCTGGTGGTGTCGAACGCCCCGGCGACCAGGGTCCGCCACGGGGTGATCCGGGTCCACGCCAGGTCGGTGTCGCCCGGGGCGTAGTCCCGGGCACGCTGGTGCAGCGCCTCCACCGGGTCGGCGGCCTGCGCCGAGTCGGTGATCCGCCGGTCGGCGACCACCCCGAGGAAGTCGGTGGCGATCTCCGCCGGTGGCTCGCCGTGCCACCAGGTGACCACCGGCACGTCGGGGACGAGCAGCGGCATCACGACCGACTCGGCGTGCAGGGCCAGCCGCCCGTACATCCGGGTGACCACCGCCTCGCACGGGCCGAGCCGGCCACCGACGACGATCTCCGCGTCCAGCCGGTTGCGGTCCCGCTCGATCTCGGAGCGAACCACCACCACCAGCCGGCACGGGTGGGCGGCGGCGGCGATCGTCGCCGCCGCCTCCGCCTCCCGGACCCGCTTCTCGTCCACCACCACGATGAGGGTGAGCGCCATGCCGCTGGCCACCCCGCCGGCACTGCGCCGCTCGGCGGCGAGCGCCTTGACCACCTCGTTGCCGGTGGTGTCCCACAGCCCGATCATGCTCGTCTCCAAGCGCGGCCCTCGCGGGCCAGCATCTCGTCGGAGGCGCGTGGACCCCACTCGCCGGCCCGGTACGGCTCCGGCGTGGTGCCAGCCCAGGCGTGCTCCAGCGGGTCGATCACCTGCCAGCTCTGCTCGACCTCGGACGCGTCCGGGAACAGGGTGCGGTCGCCGATCAGCACGTCCAGGACCAGCCGCTCGTACGCCTCTGGGCTGGACTCGGTGAACGCCTCGCCGTACTGGAAGTCCATCGCGATGTCGCGGACCTCCATCGTGGTGCCCGGCACCTTCGAGCCGAACTTGAGCACCACACCCTCGTCCGGCTGGACCCGGATCACGAGCTGGTTGTTGCCCAGCGACTCCATGTCCGCGTCGTTGAACGGCAGGTGCGGTGCCTTCTTGAACATGATGGCGACCTCGGTGACCCGCCGGGGCAGCCGCTTGCCGGCCCGGATGTAGAACGGCACCTCGGCCCAGCGGCGATTCTGGATGCCCAGCCGCACCGCCACGTACGTCTCCGTGGTGGATGCGCTCGGAACGTCCTGCTCCTCCAGGTAACCGACAGCGCGCTCGCCGCCCACCCAGCCGGGCAGGTACTGACCGCGAACGGTGTCCCGGGCGACGTCCTTGGGCAGGGTGATGGCCTTGAGCACCTTCAGCTTCTCGGCCCGGATCTCGTCGGCGTCGAAGCTGGTCGGCTCCTCCATCGCCACCAGGGCGAGCAGTTGCAGGAGGTGGTTCTGGAGCACGTCACGGGCGGTGCCGACGGTGTCGTAGAAGCCGGCGCGGGTGCCGATCCCGACATCCTCGGCCATGGTGATCTGCACCGAGTCGACGTACTTGGAGTTCCACAGGGGCTCGAACAGGTTGTTGGCGAACCGCAGGGCCAGGATGTTCTGGACCGTCT
>NZ_JAGPYA010000082.1:0-24041 GCF_018070245.1 Micromonospora sp. M61
GTGCCGGACCCCTCAGGCCGCCGGCGGACCGGTGCTCGGGTGGTGGGGCGCATGAGGGCTGCTGGGTGGGTGCTGTTCCTCTCGGGCGGAGCCCCGGGGGACGGGGTCGACCGCACGTGAACGCCGTGGCCCGGGGGACGGGCACAGCGACGGAGACGAGAAGAGCTGCCCTGGCTCCACCACCCGACGCGAACGGCTCCCGCAATCGAGGAACGCCACTACCGTAACTGAAGGCGGCTCGCTTTGGAAGCGCTCCCATGGCGGAAATCCGGCCGTCCCGGAACAGCGCGGCCGGGCCGTCACCCCTTCCGGGCGAGGATGGTTCACCCGGAGCAGCGGCAGGATCGGACGACGGCGGACCTCCCGGCCGCGACCGCCGCCCGGTCCGCCGACCAGAGCACGGGAGGAGGGGCAGATGGCCATCGCGGAGATCAGCCGAACCGACCAGGACATCCAGTCCGCCGTACTCGACGAGCTGACCTGGGAACCGCGGGTGCAGCCGCACGAGATCGGCGTGACCGTCGCCGAGGGCGTCGTCACGCTGACCGGACGCGTGGACAGCTACGCCAAGAAGTGGGCCGCCGAGCGAGCCACGCACCGGGTCGCCCGGGTCCGGGCGGTCGCCAACGACGTGGCCGTGCAACTGGACAGCGGCTCCGAGCGCGCCGATCCCGACCTGGCCGCCGCCGCCAGCCACGCGCTGGAATGGGACGCCTTCGTGCCCATCGAGAAGCTCCAGGTCACCGTCTCGGCCGGCTGGGTGACGCTGCACGGCGACGTCGAGTGGGAGTACCAGCGCCGGGCCTCCGAACGGGCGGTCAGCCGGCTGACCGGCGTACGCGGGGTGAGCAACGGCATCACCGTCCGTCCGGCCGCCCCACCCGACGGCCGGGATCTGGCCGAGCGGATCGTCGACGCCCTCGCCCGGGCCGGCGCGACCGAGGCCGAACGGATCAGCGTTCGGGTGCACGGCGACACGGCGGTGCTCGCCGGTCTGGTGCACTCGATGCCCGAGCGGGCCGAGGTGGAGCAGCTGGCCTGGTCCGCGCCCGGCATCCGCGAGGTGCAGAACCACATCGCGGTTGCCCCGGGGCTGCGCTGAGCGGACGCGGGCGCCCGCTCAGCGGGCGCTGAACGGGCGTGGAACCACCCGGGGTGGGTGAGTCCGTCTCACCCGCCCCGGGAGCAGGCTGGAGGCATGAGTGATCCGAACGGGCTGATCCAACCGGGCCGCCCCGCGCCCGGTTTCACCCTGGCGGCCACCCCGGACGGGGCCCTCGTCGGCCCTGAGCAATTCCGTGGCCGGCCGGTCGTGCTCGCCTTCTACCCCGCTGACTGGAGCCCGGTCTGCGGTGACCAGATGTCCCTCTACCAGTCGGCGGCGCCTGTCTTCGCCCAGTATCGGGCAGCGGTGCTCGGCATCTCGGTGGACAGCATCTGGTCGCACCGGGCGTTCGCCGAGAGCCGGGGCATCGAGTTCCCGCTGCTGGCCGACTTCGAGCCCAAGGGCGAGGTGGCCCGCCGCTACGGCGCGTACATGTCGAACGGTGAGGCGGCCCGCGCGCTCGTGGTGCTGGACCCGGCGGGGACGGTGACCTGGAGCTACCTCTCCCCGCCCGACGTCAACCCGGGCGCGGACGGCATCTTCGACGCGCTGGACCAACTCGCCGCCGATCGGAAGGTGATGGCCGGATGACCACGCCACTTCAGGTCACCGCCCGGCTTCGGGATCCGGTGACGACCGATGACCACATCCGGGGCCCGGCCGACGCGTCGGTGACCATCGTCGAGTACGGCGACTTCCAGTGCCAGTTCTGCGGTGCCGCGTACCCGAACCTGCACGAGTTGCTGCGGCAGCGGGCCGACACCGTGCGGTTGGTCTACCGGTACTTCCCGATCGCCAACATGCACCCGTACGCGGAACGCGCCGCCGAGACGGCCGAGGCCGCCGGGGTCCGGGGCCGGTTCTGGGAGATGCACGACTGGCTCTACGAGCACCAGGACCAACTCGACCCGGTGCACCTCTCGCTCGGTGTCGAGCAGGTCGGGTTGCCGCCGGACGAGTTGAACGCCGAGGTGGAGGGCCGCAGTCACGCGGACCGGGTGCGCCGGGATTTCGTCGGCGGCATCCGCAGCGGGGTGAACGGCACCCCCACCCTGTTCGTCAACGGCGTTCGGCACGACGGTGGTTACGACCTGCCCGACCTGCTGGCGGCAGTCGACGCCGCCGGCAACGCCTGACCGCCGGCAACGCCTGACCGCCGACCCGCTGAGAACCGTCGACCTGCTCAGATCAGCCGCAACTCGCGCGCCCGCCGGACCGCCTCGCGCCGGCGGGTCGCGTCGAGTTTGCGGTAGATGTTGCGGACGTGGGTCTTCACCGTGTTGACCGAGAGCGACAGTTCGCTGGCGATCTCCACGTTGGACAGGATGCTCTGCAGGTAGCGCAGGATGGTCAGCTCCCGCTCGGTGAGCGGCTCGTCGAGCGTGTCCCTCGGCTCGACGGCGGGCCGGGCGGTACTCCTGCCGGCCCCTCGCACCAGGTCGCTGACCAGCGCGAAGTGCGCGGTGCCGGCGTCCAGGTGGGCGGCCAGCAGGTCCCGCACGGGTGGTTCGGCGCGGGTGAAGACCCGTCGACAGCCCTGCGGCCCGGCCAGGTCCAGCACCTGCTCCAGGATCCGGCCCGCCCGCCGCCCGTCGCCGGCCCGCTCGGCCAGCAGGGCGTCCAGCAGCCCCGCGTCGAGGCGTACCGGCAGGGGCCAGGAGGTAGCCGCTGGTGACTGCCAGCCCGGCAGGGCGCGCCCTGCGGCAGCGGCGTCACCGGCCAGCAGCTCCACCTTCGCCGCCGCGACCGCGAGGACTGGTTCGCTCGCGCCGACCAACAGGTCGCGGGCGGCGTCCAGGTCACCCCGCTCGGCGCGCAGTTCGGCCTCGGCGCCCCGCAGCAGGCCGGCCAGCTCGGTCGCGGACGGCCGGTCGGCCAGCGCCTCCCGGGCCCGGACGAGCAGTCGTTGTCCGGCTGCCGGGTCGCCGGCGTCGCGGTGCAGCTTTGCCCGGCACAGCGCGGCCACCGTCGCCGCTACCGGTTCGTCGGCAGCGGCGGCCGGCCAGTCGTCGCCCGCATCCGTCTCGGGGCCGGCGATCCAGCCGCCGACGATGCCGAGGGCCGGGCCGGCGAGAGCGAGGTTGGCGGCAGCCTCCTCGGGCTGGTCGCGGAGCTGCGCCACCAGGGCCAACGCCAGGTACGAGTAGGCGCAGTCGAGCCGACAGGACCAGCCCCGACAGGGTGGCATGGCCAGCGCGTCCCGAGCCGCCTGCTCGGCCGCCCGCAGCTCGCCGCGCACCGCGAGCAGCAGCGCGGCACGACTGGCGCCGACCAACTCGGTACGCGGACGGCCGGCCTCGCGCGCCGCCGCCCGGGCCCGGACGAACCGGGCGGCCGGGAGTGCACCGTCGGCCAACTCGACCAGCCCGAGGGCGGTGCCGGTGAACGCTCGCAGGTCCGCGTCGTCGGCCGCGCCTCCCCCACCGGCCGTCGGGGCGGAGCTGGCCGCTCCGGTCGACGCGGAGTCCGGCACCCGGGTCGGCGTGGCGCCCGCCGGACGGGTCCGCAGCAGTCGGGCGGCGGCGGCCCGGACCTCCGCCGGGTCGTCGGAGAGGCGTGCCACGCTCACTTCCAGAGCGGTGACCAGGCGTAGGAACCGGTCCCGCCGCGGCACGGGCAGGCCAGCGGCATGGTCGGCGGCCGAGCGCAGGTGGCTGCTGGCGGCCGGCAGATCACCGGCGTACGCGCGCTCGGCGGCGCAGGCCAACGCCACCTCCGGGTCGGCGCGGATCACATCCGCCGGCGGGCTCATGGGGGCGGGGGCGTGCACGGGGTCCCGGTCGTACCGGGTCAGTTCCGGCCAGTGCGCGACGAAGAGGTCACCGGCCAGGTCCCACCGGCCGGCGGCCAGCGCGTGTCGCAGACCGTCGGCCGGCCGCCCGTCGCCCGCGTACCAGTCGGCGGCCCGTGCGTGCAGGTCACGCAGTTCGTCGGGGGGCAACCGGGCCAGGTCGGCACGGAGCAGGTCGGCGAGCAGGGGCTCGCAGCGGTACCAGGGTGGGCGGGTGTCCTCGCGGTGCAGCAGGCCACCGGTCCCGGCGAGGGCGGCCAGCACCTGTGCGGCGTCGACCCGGCCGGTCAACGCCTCGGCCAGGTCGGCGCAGACGGTGTCGACGATGGCGGTCCGGCGCAAAAGGTCCTCCTCGGCCGGGTCGAGTGCGGGGAGCACCTCCTCGTGCAGGTAGCCGGCGATCTCCGGCTGGTCACCCCCGAACTGCCCCACCCAGCGCTCCGGGTCGGGCTGCCCGCGCACCGCCAGCGCGGCGATGCGCAGCGCGGCCGGCCAGCCGCCGGTCCGGTCGCGCAGCTGGTGCACGGCGGCTGCCGGTAGGGCGGCAGCGTGCGCGGTGAGCAGGTCGGCCACCTCGTCGTCGGTGAACGCCAGCTCGTCCGGGCCGATCTCGGTCAGCTCTCCGGCGAGGCGTAGCCGGTGCAGGGGCAGGTGCAACCCGGCCCGAGCGCCGATCACCAGGCGCAGCCGCCGCTCGGCATGTCGCAGCAGGAACTCCAGGCCGGTCAGCGCCGCCGGGTCGGCGACCCGGTGCAGGTCGTCCAGGACCAGCAGCACCGGCCGGTCCGCGGCGGCGAGCGTGGCGGCCAGCACCTCCAGCTGCTCCGGGCGCGGCGGCCGGTCCGGCAGCGGGCCGTCCTCCGCCGACCCGGTCGCCGACCGCAGCGCCGCCGCGAGGTACGCCCAGAGCCGGTCGCCGTCGTCGCCCACCTCCACGGACAGCCACGCCGGGACCGGGCGGGCCTCGGGCGGCACCGACAGGTCGCCGGCGTCGGGAACGACCGCGCCCGGCTCGACGTCGGGCTCAGCACCGCCCAGCCGTACCCAGGAGGCGAGCAGCGTGGTCTTGCCCCAGCCGGCGGGAGCAGCGATCAGGGTGACCGGCCCGGCACTGCCCTCGTCCAACCGGCGCAGCAGTCGGGGCCTGGCCACCACCGGCTCCGGCGGCACGGCCGGAGTCAGCCGGGACGCCAGCAGCGGAGACTCCGCCGGACGCCCCGGTGCCGTATCGACCTGTCGTGCGGTTTCGACCCGTACGCGATTCCGCTGTTCCGGCACCCAGCCCCACCCCCACCACGCGCTCCGCCCCCGGTCGGCGAGCGGTTACCCGGCGGGGGCCGGTTCACCCCTTCCGGGCGAGCACGCTTCACCCGGCCGGGACCGACGATCGGGGGACGTGGACCGCGAGGACGGGTGGGGACGAATGGGACGGCTGGCGCGGGCGGGACCCGCCCTCGGCAGCGCGGCGCTGACCGGGGCGGCGCGGTTGCTGCGCGTACCCCGGCGGCGCGGCCGGACCGGCGCGGACGGCGACCCTGGAGCGCCGGCCCGGTGGCAGGTGGTGACTGTCGACCGGCCTCCGGAGCAGGTGCTCCCCGATGGTCGCTGGCCCGAACCGCTGCGCCGCCTCGGCGGCGCGGTCGAGGTGCGGGTGCGGCCGGCGCCCGGCGACCGGGGCACGGAGCTGGCGGCCCGGCCGCTGCCCGGCGGCACCCCGCCCCCCGGGCTGGCCGCGCACCTGGTCGGTGACGACCCGGGCCTGCTGGTGCGCCGCACCCTGCGACAGGTCAAGCAACGGGTGGAGGCCGGTGAGGTGCTGCGCGCGGACCGGTCGGCGCTGGACCGCCGCGAGGTGCACGGGTGAGGGCGCTGTGCTGGGTCGCCGCCGACGAGGTGGCGGTACGCGAGGTGAGCGACCCGGAGCTACGCAACGAGCGTGACGTGATCGTCCGGGTTCGTCGCAGCACCACCTGCGGCGGTGACCTGCCGCTGCTGGCCGGGCGGGATCCGCTGCTGCGGGCCGGTGACGTGCTCGGGGCCGAGTTCCTGGGCGAGGTGGTCGAGGTCGGGCCCGCAGTCCGCCGGCACCGCAGCGGCGACCGGGTGGTCGTCGGCGCGAGTGTCGCCTGCGGCGGCTGCTGGTACTGCCGTCAGGGCCTGCACTCCTGCTGCGACAACAGCAGCGTCGACCTGGCGAGCGCCGACCCCGACCAGGGACGGGACGCCGGCGGTTTCGGCCGGCCCCGGGCGGCGGGCGGCTTCGCGGGCGGTCACGCCGAGTACGTGCGGGTGCCGTACGCCGACGTGGGCGCGTTTCCGGTGCCGGACGCCGTCGACGACGACCGGGCGTTGTTCGCCGCCGACGCGGCACCGGCCGGCTGGTCGGCGGCTGAGCTGGGTGCGGTGCGCCCCGGCGACGTGGTGGCGATCTGGGGCGCCGGAGCGGTGGGCCAGTTGACCGCCTGGGCGGCGGTGCGGCGTGGTGCCGCCCAGGTGCTGGTGGTGGACCGCTACGAGGAGCGGTTGCGGATGGCGGAGCGGCACTGTGGCGCGGAGACGCTGGACTATCGCCACACCGACGTCGCGGCGGAGCTGCGGGACCGCAGCGGCGGACGCGGGCCGGACGTGTGCGTGGTGGCGGTCGGCTGGTCGGCGGCCGGTCGCTTCGGTGGCCGCACCGCCGACCACCCGGACGCCCTGCGGGAGGCCGTGTACGCCTGCCGCAAGAGCGGTGTGGTGGTGGTGCTCGGCGAGTCGGCCGGTTTCGTCGACGCGTTTCCGCTGGGCACGGTGACCGACCGGCGGCTCACGCTGCGCGGGGCCCGGCGGCCGGACCTGCGGGACGTGCCGATGCTGCTGGACCGGATGGCCCGCGACGAGCTGCGCACCGAGCAGCTCGCCACCCACAGGCTGCCGCTCGAGCAGGGCCCGCAGGGGTACGCGCTGTTCCGGGACCGGGCCGACGGATGCGTGCGCGCCGTATTCACCCCGTGACGCCGTACTCGTGATCACCTACCGGCGACGGCGGCGGATGGCAGACTCTGGGCATGGCTGGGGAGCGAACGTACGACGTGGTGCTGTTCGGGGCGACCGGGTTCACCGGGGGCCTGACCGCTGAATACCTGGCCCGGCACGCGCCGCCCGGGCTTCGCTGGGCGCTGGCCGGGCGCAACAAGGATCGCCTCGCAGCCGCACGCGGCCGGCTCGCCGCGATCGACCCGACGCTGGCCGACCTGCCCTTGCTCACCGCCGATGTGACCGACGCCGACTCGCTGCGCTCGGTGGCGGACAACACCCGGGTGGTGGCCAGCACTGTCGGCCCGTTCATCCACCACGGGGAGCCGCTGGTCGCCGCCTGTGCCAGGGCCGGCACCGACTATCTGGACATCACCGGTGAGCCGGAGTTCGTCGACCTGATGTATGTGCGCCACCATGCCGAGGCGACCCGTACCGGCGCGCGGCTGGTGCACACCTGCGGGTTCGACTCGATCCCGCACGACCTGGGCGTCTGGTTCACCGTCAAGCAACTTCCCGCCGACGTTCCGATCACCGTGGACGGTTACGTGCGCCTCGGGGGGCACTTCTCCGCTGGCACGTACCACTCCGCGCTCACCGCGTTCTCCCGCACCGCGCAGGCCAGCCGGGCGGCCCGGGACCGCCGGGCGGTCGAGCCGCGGCCCACCGACCGCCGGGTCCGGGCGGTGCGCGGGCGGCCGGCCCGCTCAGCCGAGCTGGGCATCTGGACAGTGCCGCTGCCGACCATCGACCCGCAGGTGGTCCGCCGCTCGGCGGCGGTCCGGCCCGAATACGGCCCGGACTTCCGCTACCGGCACTTCGCCGCCATGAAGCGGCTGCCGACGGTGCTGGCCAGCGCGGTGGGGCTCGGCGTGGTGGTCGGCCTGGTGAAGCTGCCACCCACCCGACGTTGGTTGCTTGGTCGGCTCGCGTCCGGGCAGGGGCCCACCGCCGAGCAGCGGGCGTCGTCCTGGTTCCGGGTCCGGTTCGTCGGCACCGGCGGCGGGCGGCGGGTGGTCACCGAGGTGGCTGGCGGCGACCCGGGCTACGACGAGACGGCGAAGATGCTCGGCGAGTCGGCGCTGTGCCTGGCGCTCGACGAGTTGCCGCCGACCGCCGGTCAGGTCACCCCGGTCGCCGCGATGGGCGACGCGCTGCTCGACCGGCTCGACCGGGCCGGGCTCACCTTCCGGGTGCTCAAGGATGAGGCGGCGGAGCACTCGGCTTGACCCTCGAC
The DNA here is from genome assembly GCF_018070245.1 of Micromonospora sp. M61. Lineage (NCBI taxonomy): Bacteria > Bacillati > Actinomycetota > Actinomycetes > Micromonosporales > Micromonosporaceae > Micromonospora > Micromonospora sp. M61. The sequence goes on from NZ_JAGPYA010000082.1 coordinate 8,149, forward strand.
CGGGTCGAGGGGGCAGGATGCCCAGCGTGAGCGACCTGCACAGCATCGGTGAGCTGGCGAGGGCCAGTGGCCTGACCGTCAGCGCCCTGCGTTTCTACGACTCGGCGGGGGTGCTGGAACCGGCCCTGGTCGACCCGGTGACCGGCTACCGCTGGTACACCGACGAGCAGATCGCCCCGGCCCGGCTGGTGGCCGGGCTGCGTCGGATCGGCATGCCGGTGCCGGAGATCGCCGCCGCGGTCCGCGCCGAGCCGGCGGCGGTGCACCGGTTGCTCGACACGCACCTGCGCCGGTTGGTCGACGGGCTGGCCGACGCCCGTCGGGAGGTGACCCGGCTCCGGGCGCTGGTCGACCCGGCCCAGCCGAGCACCACCACGCTGCTGCTCTCCCCCGCCGACCTGGCCGCCGCGCTCGACGCGGTGCGCTTCGCCGTCGGCGCGGACCCGGAGATGCCGATGCTCTGCGGCGTGCTGCTCGACGTGGAGCCCGACGGTGTCCGGCTCGTCGCCACCGACCGGTACCGGCTCGCGTTGGCCCGCTCCCGGGCCGACGTCGACGGTCCGCCGGTGCGGGTGTTCGTCCCCGTAGCCCTCGTCGACCAGCTCCGGCCGCTGCTCGACGCCGCCGACGCCTGGCCGGTGTCGTTGACAGTGGCGGGCGCGGACCTGCGGGTGCTGGTGGCCGACCGGACGCTGACCGGCACCGCCCTGCCGTACGACTTCCCGGACTACCGCCGGTTGCTGCGCAAGGCCGTCGGCGAGCGGCCCACCGCGCGCCGGATCACTGTCGACGTGGCCACGCTGCGCGCCGCGTTGGCCGACCCGGCGGCCCCCACCGTCGCCCGCGACGACGACGGCACGGCCCGGGAGGTCACCGTGCTCGGCGTCGACGACCAGGGCGGTCTTCGGCTGCTCCCCGCCGCCGACCTGGACAGCGACGCGCTGCGAGTCGGGGTGGACGGTCGCTACCTGCTGGACGCGTTGAACGCGGCCGGCGCGCCACAACTGGTGCTGGAGCTGGACGGGCCGATCTCCCCGCTGGCCCTACGCCGACCGGACGACGCGGACACCTACTCGGTGCTCATGCCGATCCGGCTCTGAGCCGGCGGCCAGCAATCCCCGTCCCGCGAGGAAAAGCCCGCGACGGTAGCATCTGGTGGTTCACCTGTGAACCCCGGACGGAGGCGTACAGAGCAGCATGCTCGACATGGAGTTGATCCGGAAGGATCGCGAGGCGGTGGCGACCGCGCTGGCGAAGCGTCTGGATCCCGCCGAGGTCACCAGTGCCCTGGACGAGATTCAGCGGCTCGACCAGGAACGCCGCGCCCTGATCACGGAGATCGACGCCGAGCGGCAACGCCGCAAGGCGGAGGCCCGGGCGTACGCGCAGGCCAAGCGCGCCGGCGAGGAGCCGCAGGCCGCCGCGCCGGAGGCCGAGCGTAAGCAGCTCGCCGAGCTGGAGTCCCAGCTGGACGAGGTGCAGGCCCGGCTGCGCGACGCGATGAGTGAGCTGCCCAACCTGCCCAGCGACGACGTCGTGGCCGGCGGCAAGGAAGCCAACCGGGTCGTGAAGACCTTCGGCGAGCCGCCGGTAATCGAGAAGGTCCGCGACCACGTCGAGCTGAGCCGCGCGCTGGGCCTGGTCGACTACGAGCGCGGGGTCAAGCTCGGTGGGTCCGGTTTCTGGATCTACACCGGCATCGGTGCCCGGCTGGAGTGGGCGCTGCTCAACTACTTCGTCGACCAGCACATCAAGGCCGGCTACGAGTTCCTGCTCCCGCCGCACCTCCTGCTGGACTCGGCCGGCTTCGCCGCCGGCCAGTTCCCCAAGTTCTACGACGACGTCTACCACCTGGACTCGGCGTCCGCCCCGCGCGGACAGTTCCTGCTGCCCACGTCGGAGACGGCGATCCTCGGTGCGTACCAGGACGAGATCCTGGAGACCCCGAAGCTGCCGCTGAAGGCTTTCGCGTACACGCCGTGCTACCGGCGGGAGTCGGCCGGCTCGCACTCCGACGAGCGCGGCACGGTGCGCGGGCACCAGTTCAACAAGGTGGAGATCTTCCAGTTCACGCTGCCGGAGCAGGCCGACGCCGCTCTGGAGGAGATGCTCGCCCACGCCGAGAGCCTGGTCGAGGGGCTGGGTCTGCACTACCAGCGCACCCTGCTCTCCGCCGGTGACGCCAGCGCCTCGATGAAGAAGACCCTCGACATCGAGGTGTGGATGCCGAGCACCGGCAAGTACAAGGAGGTGTCGTCGGTTTCCTGGGCCGGCGACTACCAGGCCCGTCGGGCGGCCATCCGCTACCGGGAGCCGGGCGGCAAGCAGACCCGCTTCGTGCACACCCTCAACGGGTCGGCGCTGGCCACCAGCCGGCTCTTCCCGGCCATCCTGGAGCAGAACCAGCAGGCCGACGGCTCGGTGCTGATCCCGAAGGTCCTCCAGGACCGCCTGGGCACCGACCGTCTGACCCCGCGCTAGCCGGTCCGTTCGACGGGGGCCGGGTCCGCCCCGCGCCCCCGTCGACGCATCCAGGCACCCAGCGCAGTGAGCAGGACGAGAGCGGCCAGTAGCAGCGCCGGGCCGGCGGCGTCGAGAGCGTCGGCCAGGGCGTGCTGCACCTCCGAGGCCACCCGGATCACCGGGTCCCGCAGGGCGTCGCGGCGGCCGGCGGCCAGCCGTAGCTCGTACCAGCCGTACCAGGCGACGTAACCACCGGCGAGCAGCAGCATCAGGCCACTGAGCCGGGGCACGAGCGCGCCGGCGACGCGCAGCCGCGCCACCAGGCCGTCGCGCACCAGCGCCACGCCGAGCGCGGCGACCGCGACCACCAGACCCATCCCGAGGGCGTACGCGCCGAAGAGCGCCACCCCCTGGCCGGTCGAGCCGGCCTGGAGGCTGGTCACCACGATGGCCAGGAACGGTGCGATGGCGCAGCCGAGCGACGCGAGCGCGTACGCCGCACCGAACAGGACCATCGACGGCCAGGAACGGGTCAGCCGGGGCGCTCGGGCCGACCAGCCCGGGGAGGGCAGTCGCCGTCCGGCGAGCAGCCAGCAGCCCGCCACCGCCAGCAGCACGCCGAGCGTCACGGTCAGCCAGGGCAGCCGGGGTCGCAGCCAGCCGGCCAGCGGCGCGAGCGCCAGCCCGAACGCGCCGAAGACCAGCACGTACCCCACTGTCAGCCCGGCCGCCGCGGTGAGCGCGCGGCCGACCGCGCCGCGGGTGTCCGACGCACCGGCGACCAACAGCGAGAGGTACGCGGGCAGCAACGCGAAGCCGCACGGGTTGACCGCGCCGAGCATGCCGGCGGTCAGCGCGAGCAGCAGTGCGGCGGTCACGCCCCGGCCAGGGCGGCGACGCGGGCGGTGAGCGCCTCACCGTCGAGGAAGCCCTGGTGGACCACTGTGCCGTTCCGGTCGATGATCACGAAGATGCTCTGTTCGGTCACCTTGAACCGCTTCCAGAGCGCGCCCTTGCGGTCCTCGATCTGCGGCGTCCCGGTGAGGTCGAACTCGGTGACGAACTCCTTCATGGCGCGTTGCTCGCCCAGCCCGGCGACGCCGATGATCGGCACGGTGTCCCGGTATCGGGGCGCGACCTCGGCGACCGTCCAGGCCTGGCTGGCGCAGGTGGCGCACCACGGCGCCCAGAACCACAGGACCACCGGCTTGCCGGCGAGCTGCGCGGCGTCGAACGCGGCGCCGGTGAGGGTGGTGCCGGTGAAGCGCAGGATGTCCGGGACCTGCGCCGGGGCTGCGGGTGGCGCGCCGGCCGGCGTACCGGTCGGTGTGGTCGCCGTACCGGTCGAGGCCGGGGCCGATCCGGCGACGGCGGGGCCACCCGGCGCGGTGCCGGTGCAGGCAGCAGCGGCGGACAGGGCCACGACGAGCGTCCCGGCGGTGGCGGCGCGGCGTAGATGCCCGGCCGCCGTCCATGCCATGCCGATCCGCATCCGCTTCTCCGTTCCGGTCAGGAAGGGACCCTTCCCGACGCTCATCAGGCGTTGACTGGGTGCCCTTCCCTACTCGGCCTTGGCGAGGCGCAGAGCCAGCTCCGGGCACACCTTGACGGCCTTCAGCGCGCCCTCGCGCAGCCAGGTCGGCACGGGGGTAGGCGGGAAGGCGGGGTATCCGTTCGCGTCGAGCCGGATGAAGTCCGGTACGACGTGCGCGCAGAGGCCGTGCCCGTCGCAGCGCGACCAGTCCAGGGTGAGCTTCTGCGGGTTCTCGTCGGGTGCGCCCGGCAGCCCCATCACGCCCTTGACCCGCCGCCCACAGCCGTCGCCGGTGCTGTGCAGCCGCAGGTCCTCGGCGAATACCTCGATCGCGGAGAGCGCGAACCGGGCGGTGCCGTCCGGGTGACTGCACGCGCCCCGGCCCTTCACCTCGCCGGCGGCGGCTCGCACCACGTCCGCCGGTTGGCTGCCGGCCACGGCCAGGTCCACGGCGCGGGCCAGATCCGGCAGGCCCATCTTGCACGGCCCGCACTGGCCGGCGGACTCCCCGGCCAGGTAGCGCACCACCTGGGCGGCCTCACCGAGCGGGCAGGTGTCGACGCCGAGCGGGATGATGATGCCCGCGCCTAGGGTGCCGCCTACCGCGGCCAGGCCCTTGCGGGAGACCTCGGCCGTCTCCGCCGCCTCCGGGGTGATCCACTTGCCGTGGTAGCCGCCCATCAGGATGCCCTGAATTTCCGGCACCTCGCACAGGTCGAGGACGTCGCGCAGCGGCATGCCGGCGGTGCACTCGACCACCGCCGGCCGGCCCGCCGCGCCGGTCACGGTGAGCAGCACGGTGCCCGGCTCGTCGTCGGTGCCGAGGGCCGCGTACTCGTACGGGCCGAGTCGGGCGCCGACGGCGAGCTGCGCGTACGTCTCGGCGTTGGAGAGCAGGGTGGGCAGGCCGCTGACCCCGGAGTCGCTGGAGCGCTTCTTGGTGCCGGGCGGGATGTGCGGCAGCCCGTTGATCCCGTTGACCAGTGCGCCGCCCTCACCGGAGATGAACCGGTGCGGCACTGTGACGATCGTCGTCTGCACCGGCATCCGGCGCTCTTCGAGCGCATCCATCAGCGAGTCCCGGCCGACCCCGTCGTCCGCCACGCCGATCACGATCTCGTCGGCGTCCAGCGCGTACGCGGCCAGCGCCGCCCCGTCCAGGATCAGGTGCGGCGCGCGGGTCAGCAGCACCTTGTCCTTCCAGCTGGCCGGCTCCCCCTCGGTGGCGTTGACCACCACCACGGCGGCGAGGTCCTGCCGCTCGCAGGACTCCAGCACCGCGCGCAGTTTGCGGGCGAACGGGAAACCCGCTCCGCCCTTGCCCTTGAGCTGCATGCCCTCGGCAAGCCGGAGCAGCTGCGCCGGCTCCATCGGGCCGATCGGTCCGTGCACCTCCTCGTGCGCGAGCAGGTCGAGTCGGCCGTACTCGGCGAAGCCGGCGGTGAGCCGGGGTTCGCCCACACAGGCGACCGGTGGAACGGCGGTACGCATCACTTCGCCTCACCTCGCAGCCCGGCCCAGTACGCCCCGTCCACCGCGTCGGCGCTGGCCTTGCGGCGCTTGGCGGACCGGCCCTCGCCGGCCGTCCGGCGCGCGCGCCGGGAGGCCAGGTCGACCAGGGTCGGGGTGTCGTCGACCGGCGGCGGCACCTCGTCCGGTACGTACCGGGCCGGCGGGCGCCAGTAGTCCGGCTCGTCCGCCAGGTCCTCGTCGGCGCTGTGCCAGCCGCTGTCACTGCGCGGCGTCGCGGAGATCGGGCTGCTGGAGATGGGACCGGCCGAGATCGGCTCGGCGGCCTGCCACCGGCGCGGGCTGTCCCACGGCTCCTCGGGCTCGACCGTCGGCGGGGCCGGGTACCTGCTGCCGTCGTCCTCGCTGCGGGACCGGCGGCTGGACCGTTCGACGACCGGGTCCTCGGCGCGTCGCCGGCCGGTCGGAACGTCCTCGTCCCGGGTACGCGAGCCGCGACGCCGGGCCACCGGCGCCAGCTCTTCCTCGTCGCGCCGGCGGGTGTCGGTCTCCTCGACGCCGCGGCGGGTCGACCGGCGGGTCGTGGGCTCCACCTCGTCGCGCCGGCCGCGGGAGCGTTCGGTGTCGCGGCGGGCCGCCGGTTCCTCCTCCCGTCGACGTCGGCTCGGCCGGGTCGGCTCGACGAGGGAACCGGGCTCGGGCACCACGGGGACGGTGAACCGTTCGGGGTCACGTCGCGCGGCCGGCGCGGCCCAGGTGGCGGTGGTGGTCTCCGCCCAGGCGGGACGCTTGTCGGCGGCCTTGCTGCGCCGGCCCAACCCGGCCAGCAGCGATCGGGCGGTCTTCGCCTCCTCGGCCCGGCCTACCATCACCGCGTTGCGCACCGCGGCCTGGTGCTGCTCGCGGCTGCGCCGACCGATGGTGACCGAGAACCGGACCAGCAGGGCAAGCACCACCAGCAAAATGCAGCCGAGGTAGCTGAACATCACCCAGGGCGCTGCGGCCCGACCGGCGTTGAGGCCGTGAAAGACAGCGAACGGCCAGGCCAGGTACGCGGTGGAGTGCAGCGTGCGCCACAGCCACTTCGGACCGACGCCCGCGAAGCGGGCCCGGATGATTCCGGTCCAGATCACGCTGACCATGAGCAGGGCGGCCACCGTGCCGAGCCCGACGTAGAGCCCTCTGCCGCCGACGAACGGCACCACCGCGTCGGTCGCTGCCGCCCGGCCCGTAGCGATCTTGGTGAGGACGTGGAAGCCGAGGCCGGCCACGCCCAGCACACCGGTGGCCCGGTGCGCCGACTGCATCAGCACCCGGTGCGAGATGCGCAGCACCAACCGGTCGGTGGCGAGCAGACCGAGCATCACGGTGAGGCTCAACGCCACCAGGGAGATCACCCCGGCGAAGAACTCGGTGAAGAAGAAGCCGTACGCGTACGCCTTCTGGCCGGCGCCGGTCAGCATGACCGCAGCCCAGAGCGCGGCGAGCACCGACGCGATCAGCATGGCTGTCGCCGACCGCGACCGGGTCCGCACCCCCCGACTGCTGGCGCTGGTCCGGACGGTCGCCGCCTTCTTGTCCTGCTGTGCCCGGGCCATCTGCTCCTCGATCGTCTCGCGGCGGCGTACCACCGGCCGACCCCTGCTCCCCCATCCAGTACGGACGGTGGGGGCACGCGGATCACCTGCTGACAAAAATTTCTGGGGCGGGATCGAACCGACTGCCGCCAACGTGCGTTGCGCACGCTCACACGCGCGGGTCATTGCAGTGACGATCGTCCATGCATTGACAGTCGCTGCAACAGGCTTGTAATCTTTCGGAAATTTTCAGCATGGGTTGCAAGATTCCGACAACCCAGCGTTCCCCGCCGCGCCACCACCCCCACCCCGCCCTGCGTTCGTCAGGAGTCCTCGATGCACCGACGTCGACGCGGCTCGGCGATCCTCGCCCTCGGCCTGGTCGCCAGCCTGCTTCTTCCCGCCACCGCGCCGGCATCACCGGCCGTCGCCGCCCCGTCCGGCTCCAAGAAGGTCATCGTCCAGCTCTTCGAGTGGAACTGGCCCTCGGTGGCCAGCGAGTGCCAGAGCACGCTCGGCCCGAAGGGCTACGGCTACGTGCAGGTCTCGCCCCCACAGGAACACGTACGGGGCAACCAGTGGTGGCTGGCGTACCAGCCGGTCAGCTACCGGATCGAGTCCCGCAAGGGCACCCGGGCCCAGTTCCAGTCGATGGTGAACACCTGCCACGCGGCCGGGGTCAAGGTGCTCGTCGACGCGGTGATCAACCACATGTCCGGTCAGGACAACGGCGGTACCGGCTGGGCCGGTTCGTCCTTCTCGCACTACGACTACCCGGGCATCTACCAGACCCAGGACTTCCACCACTGCGGTCGCAACGGCGGCGACGACATCGCCAACTACAACGACCGGTACGAGGTGCAGAACTGCGAGCTGGTCAACCTCTCGGACCTCAAGACCGAGTCGGACTACGTGCGCACGAAGATCGCCTCGTACCTCAACGACCTGCTCTCCCTCGGTGTGGACGGTTTCCGACTGGACGCCAGCAAGCACATGCCGGCCGCCGACATCGCCGCGATCAGGGGCAAGCTCTCCCGCTCGGCGTACATCGTGCAGGAGGTCATCTACGGTGCCGGCGAGCCGGTCCAGCCGACCGAGTACACCGGCAACGGTGACGTGCACGAGTTCCGCTACGGCAAGGACCTGGCCCGGGTGTTCCGCTCGGAGCGGTTGGCGTACCTGCGCAACTTCGGCGAGGGCTGGGGGCACCTGCCCACCGGAAAGGCCTCGGTGTTCGTCGACAACCACGACACCCAGCGCGACTCGGGTGGGGTGCTGACCTACAAGGATCGGGGCATCTACTCCCTGGCGAACGCGTTCATGCTGGCCTGGCCGTACGGCTCGCCGACCGTGATGTCCAGCTACACCTTCAGCAACCGGGACGCCGGCCCACCCTCGGACGGCGCCAACAAGACGCTCAACGCCACCTGCTACTCCGGCTGGGAGTGTGAGCACCGCTGGCCGGTGATCGCCAACATGGTGGGCTTCCGCAACGCCACCGAGGGCGCCGGCGTGGCCAACTGGTACGACAACGGCAACAACCACATCGCGTTCAGCCGCAGCGGCAAGGGCTTCATCACCGTCAACGACGAGGACTCGGCGGTGAACGGCCGCTCCTACTACACCGGGCTGCCCGCCGGTCGGTACTGCGACGTCATCCACGGCACGTACGCGGGCGGCACGTGCAGCGGACCGGTGATCACGGTGGACGGTAGCGGCTGGTTCGCGGCCAACGTGCCGGCACACGACGCCGTGGCGATCCACATCGGCGCACGGGTCTGACGCACCGCCGGGAAGAGCCCTCTGTTATCGCATTTTGTCTGGCAAGGGGCTCTTCCCGGCGAACCTGCGTCCTATACAGTCATTTGGTGGAGTTTGCCGGAAAGACCCCGTACCGCCGCCGTGGCGTCTGGGTGGCCGCCGCCATCGCCGTGCCCGTGCTGCTGGTGAGCGCGCTGCTGATCGGCCAGGCCCTCACCCCGAGCCCGACGGCCCCCGAGAAGGTCGTCGCGGCGGCCGACCCGACGCCGAGCAGTGTCGAGCAGAACGCCGAGGAGCCGATCCCCCCGGCCGCGCCCGCCCCGGCCGGGCTGCCGGTGGTCGACTACGACCCCGCCCCCAGAGGGTTCCCCGCCGACCCGGCCACCATGGACACCACACCGCTGACCGAGGGCGCGCACCCGACCACGCGGATCGCCGCGTACGACGCTCCCGGCGGTCGTCCGCGAGCGTTCCTCGAACCGACGATCCGCGGCGTCGAGCTGACCATGCCGATCGCCGAGCGGCACGCCGGCTGGACGGCAGTGCTGCTGCCCTCGGCCAACCGGCGGCTCGCCTGGCTGCCGCCCGGTGGGTTCGACACCGTGCCACTGCGCGACCAGATCGTGGTGGAACGCAAGGTCCACCGTCTCACCTGGTACCGGGCCGGCAAGGCGGTGCGCTCCTGGGAGGTCAGCCTCGGCCAGTCGGGGCAGGAAACTCCCCTCGGGCGCACCTTCGTCCTGGGTCGCACCCCACCGCCGGAGTCGGTCTATGGCGGGGTGGACATCTACGCCCTCGGTTCGGTGCCCGACGACCCGGAGTCTGTGCCGGCCGGGCTGCGCGGCGCGCACATCGGGGTGCACACCTGGCACAACGACGACGAGCTGGGCGAGAACACCACCAACGGCTGCATCCGGCTGACCCGCTCCGGCCAGCGGGAACTGCTCGCCGAGGTCCGCCCCGGCAGCAGCGTGCTGGTGGTCGACCGGTTGCCCACCCCGCCGCCGACCGCCTGAGCGGAGGCACGCCGGGACCCGGGTGTCACTCGCCGAGCAGCCAGCCGTTCTGCTCGGCGACCCGGATCGCGTCGGCGCGGTTGCGGGCACCGGTCTTGCCGATCGCCGCCGAGAGGTGGTTGCGCACCGTCCCCTCGGACAGGTGCAGTGCCCGGGCCAGGTCGGCGACCGTTCCACCGCCACGGGCCGTACGCAGCACCTCGGTCTCCCGCTCGGTCAGCGGACTCACACCGGTGGCCAGCGTCTCCGCGGCCAACGTCGGGTCGACGACCCGCAGGCCGGCGTGCACCCGGCGGACCGCGTCGGCGAGTTGCCGGGCCGGGGTGTCCTTGACCACGAAGCCGCTCGCGCCGGCCTCCATCGCCCGGCGCAGATAGCCGGGCCGGCCGAAGGTGGTCACCACCAGCACCCGGCAGGTCGGCAACGCGGCCCGCAACGCGGTCGTGGCGGCGATCCCGTCCAGGCCGGGCATCTCCACGTCCAGCAGGGCCACGTCGGGGTCGGTCCGCCGGGCCTCGGGCACCACCTCGTCGCCCCGGCCGACCTCGGCCACCACTGTCAGGTCCTCCTCCAACGAGAGCAGCGCGGCCAGCGCACCCCGGACCAACGCCTGATCGTCGGCGAGCAGCAGCCGGATCCGCGCGGCCCCGCTCACCGGGCCTCCGCCGGCGAGTGCACCCGCAGCAGGAAACCGCTGCCCTCCGGCCGGCGACCGACGGTCACCACGGCGTCCAGCCGTCGCGCCCGCTCCCGCAGACCGACGAGCCCGTGCCCGGTGGTGTCGGGAGTGGACGGACCACGGCCGTCGTCACTCACCTCGACCCGGTCCGGGTGGACCCGGACCGTGCAGCACCTCGCCCCGCTGTGCCGGACCACGTTGGTCACCCCTTCCCGTACCGCCCAGCCGAACAACCGGTCCCACTCCTCCGGCAGGTCCGGCACCTCGGCCGGCAGATCCGCCGCGATGCCCGCCGAGGCCAGCGCGGAGCGGGCGCCAGCCAGCTCCGCGGCGAGAGTGACCTCGCGGTACGCCCCAACCGTCTGCCGTACGTCGGCCAGCGCCGCCCGGGCCAACGCTTCCACCTCGGCGATCTCGACGGCGGCCCGGTCCCGGTCGACGTCGATCAGACGCCCGGCCAGCTCGGCCTTGATCGCCACCACGGTCAGCGAGTGCCCGAGGATGTCGTGCAGGTCGCGGGCGGCGCGGGCCCGTTCCTCGGCGACCGCGAGCCGACCGATCTCCTGCTGGGCGGCCTGGAGCTGACTGTTGCGCTGGGCCAACTGGGACACCCCGAACATGGCGAACGAGGCGAGCAGCACCGCGAAGACGATGCCGCTCTCGGCCTGCCATCCGGGCACCAGCCAGGAGGCCAGCGCGGGGGTCACGGCGCAGACCACCACCACCGCCAGAGCCTCCCAGGGCGGCAGCAGGAACACCGCCGCGGCCGCCACGTAGACCAGGGTGGCCAGCCAGTCCCCGCCGGTGCCCGGGATGCTGGCCAGACCCACCAGGAGCAGCAGTGCCAGCCCGGCCCGTGCCCGGCCCGCCGGGATCGGCGCCAGCACCTGGCGCAGTCGGCGGGCCCACTGGAACAGCAGCACGTAACCGATACCGAAGGCGATCAGTGCCGTCACGCCGAGCACCCGCCGCCACATCTCCGGCTGGTGCAGCGCGGTGGCGAGCGGCACGTTGAGGAAGAACAGCCAGACGGCGGCCAGCAACCAGCCGGTGACCCGCCAGTGGCGGTTCGCCGGCCGGGGCTGTCCCGTCGAGAGGTCCATCGAGTTCACGCTAGCCGTCGGTGCGCTCAGACCCGCGCGGTGTCCCGGCGGAACAGCCGCGCCGCACCGACGCCGAAGACCAGCGCCCAGCCGACGAGGTTGACCACCGCCGCCGCGCTCACCCCGTCGCCGGTCAGTGGGGCGCGGGCCAGGACGCCCATCCCGTACACCGGGGTGAACTTCGCGACCTGCTGGAGCACCTCCGGCAGCACCTCGACCGGGACGAACAGGCCGCCGAACATGGCCAGCACGGCCAGGATCGGGCCGATGAACTGCATGACGTTCTCGGCCGGCACCAGATAGCCGATGAACAGACCGAACGCCGCGAAGACCAGCGAACCGAGCCAGGCGGCGAGCCCGGACAGCAGCCAGACGTACGCCGGGATGCGGACGCCGGCCGCCGCGCCCACCAGGAACTCGACAACCACCGCGAGCAGGCCGAGGGTCATCGCGGTGACCAGCTTGGTGGCCACGTACGCGCTCGGGCGCAGCGGGGTGAGCCGCAACTGACGGCTCCAGCCCAGCGCCCGCTCGGTGGCGACCGCGCCACCGGCGCTGGTGGTCGCCACCATGGCCGCGTACACGGCCAGGCTGATCATGACGTACGCCGTCACCGGGCGGCCGTTGTCCAGGTTCTGCCCGCCCTGCGGCAGGCCGAAGATGAGGAAGAAGACGCCGGGCATGATCAGCGTGAAGGCGAGGGTGCGGCGGTTGCGCAGCACGCGGCGCAGCTCGATGCGCAGCACCCCGGGGGCGAACCCGCCCAAGGCGGGCAACCGACGGTCCGGCTCGACGGTACGGGTGGGGGTGGCCGGCAGGGTTGTCATCTCAAGGCTCCGGTCTGCGCGGTGGTCAGGGCGAGGAAGGCGTCTTCGAGGTTGCGGGAGGTGATCTCCACGTCCCGGGCGGCGGTCCGGGTGAGCAGGTGCCGGGCGATGGCGTCCGAGTCGCTGGTGCGCACCAGCACGCTGTCGCCGCGTACCTCCACGGCGTCCACCCCGGGCAGCGCGGCGAGGGCGGCCTGGTCGGCGCCGGGCAGGGTGGCCCGCACGGTACGGCCCGCGGCCAGGTTCTTGATTGCCGCGGTGGTGCCGTCGGCCACGATGCGCCCCTGCCGGACCAGCACGATCCGGTCGGCGTACGCGTCCGCCTCGTCCAGGTAGTGGGTGGCGAAGATGACGGTCCGGCCGGCCCGCGCGTCGCGGCGCAGCGCCTGCCAGAAGTCCCGGCGGCCCTCGACGTCCATGCCGGTGGTGGGCTCGTCGAGCACCATCAGGTCCGGGTCGGGCAACAGGGCCAGCGCGAAACGCAGTCGCTGCTGCTGGCCGCCGGAGCAGCGCCCGACCACCCGACCGGCGATGTCGGCGATGCCGGCCCGCTCCAGCACCTCGGCGGCCGGGCGGGTGTGCCGGTAGAAGTGCGCGGACATCTCGACCGTCTCGCCGACGGTGAGGTCCTTGAGCAGCCCGCCGGTCTGGAGTACGGCGGCGACCCGGCCCCGGGCCACCGCGTCGTCCGGGGTGCCACCGAGGATCCGGACGGTGCCCGCGTCCGGGCGGGCCAGCCCGAGCAGCATGTCGATGGTGGTGGTCTTGCCCGCGCCGTTCGGGCCGAGGAAGGCCACCACCTCGCCGGGCTGGACCCGCAGGCTCAACCCGTCGACAGCGGTGACCGCGCCGAAGGTCTTGGTGAGGCCGTCCAACTCGACGGCCGGATGCGTACTGGTCATGGCACAGATGCTCCGCCGGCACGGACCTCGACTCCCGGAGCGGCCGTCACGTCCCGGCCGTGACATTTGTCAGGGGCACACGGCTCGACCGGCCGAGGAATTCACGGCAGGGCAACGGGTAACCGCGGGGCCGGACACCGCGACACCGGGGGGACGCGATGGGTGCCACGCCGCAGGGCCGGGCCGACACGGTCGTGCTGATTCACGGACTCTGGATGACTCCGCGCAGCTGGGAGGGGTGGACCCAGCGGTACACCGCGCGCGGCATGAACGTCATCGCCCCTGCCTGGCCCGGGATGGACCGGTCCGTGGAGCAGTTGCGGGACGACCCCGGCCCGATCGCCGAGCAGAGCATGGCCACGGTCGTCGCGCACTACGACAAGATCATCCGGGCGCTGCCCCGACCGCCGATCATCATGGGGCACTCGTTCGGCGGTCTGTTCGCCCAGGTCCTCGCCGACCGGGGTCTCGGCGCGGCGGTGGTGGGGGTGCATCCCGCGGCGGTGAAGGGGGTGCTCAAGGTGCCGCTGAGTCAGCTGCGCTCCGGCTTCCCGATCCTGCGCAGCCCCGCCAACCGCACCAAGGCCGTCCCGTTCACCCCGGACGACTTCGCCTACACGTTCGGCAACACGATGAGCCGGGAGGACTCCGACCGGGCCTGGCAGCGCTACGCCGTCCCCGGTGCCGGGCGGATCTTCTTCGAGGGCGCCTTCGCCAACGTCGACCCGCGCTCACCCGCCCGCGTCGACAACGGGCGCAACGACCGCGCGCCGCTGCTGCTGATGGCCGGAGGCTCCGACCACGTGGTGCCGGCCTCGGTGGTCCGTGCCAACGCAGGGCTCTATCAGAAGTCCCGGGCGCTCACCGCGTACGAGGAGTTTCCCGGCCGCTCGCACTTCACAGTGGGGCAGGACGGCTGGGAGGAGATCGCCGACTACGCGCTGGACTGGGCGCTGCGCGCGGCGGCGCTCCCCCGCGAGGTGACCATCGCCAGCGAGGCCCCGCGCCGCTGAGCCGGGCGAGCGCACGATCCACTCGGCTTTCCGGAAGTCGGGGTGTCGAAGGGTCGTGGATACCCCGGTTTCCGTGAACCCGAGTCGATCACCAGTCCTTGGGGCGCCAGGGCCGGCATGGGCGGGTCTGTCCGGGGTATCTCACCGGGATGAGGGCCAGTTTCCGGCTTGGCCGGGTCGCGGGAGTGCCGGTCGGCGTCAACTGGAGCGTTCTGTTCATCTTCGCGCTGATCGCGTGGGGGTTGGCCGCCAACCAGTTCCCCCGCTCGTATCCGGACCGCTCTCCGGTCGCGTACGCGATTGCCGGGCTTGCCGCCGCGGTGGTGTTCTTCGTCGGCCTGCTCGCCCACGAGGTGTCGCACGCGGTGGTGGCCAAGCGCAACGGGCTGGAGGTCGACGGCATCACGCTGTGGCTGTTCGGCGGCGTGGCCGAGTTGCGGGGCGAGCCACGCGACCCTGGCGCGGAACTGCGGATCGCTGGCGTCGGCCCGTTGGTCAGCCTGCTGCTCGGGGCGTTCTTCGGTGTCGTCGCCGCGCTGCTCGCGCTGGCCGGTCAGGGCGGGCTGCTGCTCGGGTCGGTGGCCTGGCTGGCGGGCATCAACGTGCTGCTGGCCATCTTCAATGTGCTGCCGGCCGCGCCCCTGGACGGCGGCCGGTTGCTGCGCGCCGCGGTCTGGAAGGCAACCGGCGACCGGACCCGGGCATCCGTGGTGGCCGCCCGCGCCGGCTGGGTGCTGGGTGTGCTGCTGATCGGCCTGGGGCTGTGGCAGTTCCTGTCCGGGGTCGGTTTCGGTGGGCTGTGGCTGGCCCTGATCGGCTGGTTCCTGATCGGGGCCGCCGGGATGGAGGAGCGGCAGGCTCGCACCGGCAGCGCACTGCGCGGCATCCGGGTCGGCGACGTCATGACCTCGCAGCCGCAGACCGCCTCGGCGGAGATGACGGTCGCCGACTTCGTCGACCACTACCTGTTCGCGTACCGGCATTCGGCGCTGCCGCTGACCGAGGACGGCCGGCCCATCGGCCTGGTAACCGTCGACCGGGTGCGCGGCGTACCGCCCGAGCGGCGGGCGTCGACCACCCTGGCCGAGGTGGCCTGCCGGGCCGAGGATCTCGTCCTGGCCCAGGCCGGTGAGCAACTCAACGACCTGCTCCCCCGCCTCAGCGCGTGCGCCGACGGCCGAGCCCTGGTGGTGACCGAAGACGGCCGCCTGACGGGCATAGTGTCCCCCAGCGACATCAGCCGAGCCGTCCAGAGCAGCACCCTCCGCACCCCCGCACCCTCCCGTTGATCATGAAGTTAGCGGCGCGACACGCCGACATCCACGTCGCTAACTTCATGATCGACGGAGTGAAGCGGGGGTCGGGGGGCCAGCGGGAGGGGTCAGCGGGGGAAGTGGCGGTCCAGCAACTCGGTGCGGAACGTGCCGGTCGGGTCCAGATGACGCAGCAGGGCGGCGAAGTCGGCGTGCCTCGGATAGCGGGCGGCCAGCTCCGCCGGGTCGGTGACGAAGACCTTGCCCCAGTGCGGGCGGGGCGCGAACGGTGCCA
>NZ_JAGPYA010000083.1:0-23262 GCF_018070245.1 Micromonospora sp. M61
CACCGACCAACCCCGACAGATCCCAACCCCGATCCGACGGAAACTCCACCACCCCATCACCACCAGAAACCACAAAATCCCACAACTCATCCGGCGAACCCACACCACCCGGAAAACGACACGCCATCCCCACAATCGCCACCGGCTCATCCACCACCGAACCCGCGACTACCTCCGCAACAACACCCTCATCCCCGCCCAACAACGACCCCAAAAACCCCGCCAACACACCCGCCGACGGATAATCAAAAACAACACTCGACGGCAACAACAAACCCGTCGAAAGATTCAACCGATTACGCAACTCCACCGCAGTCAACGAGTCGAAACCGAGTTCCTTGAACGGTTGGTCGGCGTCGATCAGGCCGGCGCCGGTGTGCCCGAGGACGGCGGCGGCGCTGGTGACCACCAGGTCGAGCAGCTCGCGGGACCGCTCCTCGGCGCTCATCGCGGCGTACCGGCCGGCGGCCGGCGCAGCCGGCTCCGCGGTGGCCTGGAGGCGAAGGTGGTCGGGCAGCGCGCTGACCAGGGGGCGGACGCGGGCCGACGCGTACATCGGGAGGAAGCGGTCCCAGTCGACGTCGGCGATGGTCACGCAGGTCTCGTCGTGGTCGAGGACCGACTGGAGGCCGGAGAGAGCCAGCTCCGGGTCGAGGGTGAGCAGGCCACGCCGGCGTAGCTGCTCGGTGATGTCCGGGTCGTCGGCCATGCCACCGCCGGCCCAGACGCCCCAGGCGACCGAGGTGGCTGCGGCACCACGGGCGCGGCGCCACTGGGCGAACGCGTCGAGGAAGGCGTTGCCCGCCGAGTACGCGGCCTGTCCGCCGCTGCCCCAGACGCCGGAGATCGAGGAGAACAGGACGAAGGTGCTGGGTTCGTCGCCGAGCGCGGCGTCCAGGTTGATCGCACCGGCGACCTTGGCGGCCAGAACCGCGTCGAGGTCGGCGTCGGTGGCGGTGGCAAGGTCGGTGTGGTGGTCGACGCCGGCGGCGTGCACCACGGTGCCGATCCGCTCGCCGTCCGCCCGCAGTCGTTCGACCAGCCGGTTCACCTCTGCGGGGTCGGCGACGTCGCAGGCGGTGACGGTCACCCGCGCGCCGTGACGGCGGACCTCGGCGGCCACCAGATCGGCGTCGGGGGCGTGGATGCCCCGGCGGCTGACCAGGACCACGTGTTCGGCGCCGCGGACCGCGACCCAGCTAGCCACCCGGGCACCGAGGCCGCCGGTTCCGCCGGTGATCAGGACGGTGCCGCGCGGCAGCCACGCGTCGCGGGGCGCGGCGGCGGTGTGCGGGTCACGCAGCAGGCGACGTACGTAGGTGCCGGAGCCGCGTACCGCGATCTCGTCCTCGCCGCTGCCGTGCAGCGCGGCGACGACCCGTTCGGCGGCGCGCTGGTCCAGCTTCTCCGGCAGGTCGATGAGGCCGCCCCAGAGATGGGGGCGTTCCAGGCCGAGGACACGGCCGAGACCCCAGGCCAGGGCCTGGCGGGGCGCGTCGAGGTGGTCGGCGCGGCCGGTGGAGACGGCGCCCCGGGTGGCGGCCCAGAGTGGTGCTTCCAGACCCGCGTCGGCGTAGGCCTGCGCGACGGTCAGGAGGGTCGCCGCCGGGTCGAGCGCGGGGTCCAGGGCGAGCAGGGACAGGATGCCGTCGGTGGGCCCGACGGCCCGCAGTCGCTCGGCGAGAGCGCCGCGCTCCGGCGTCACGGTGAGCACTGTGGTGTCGCCGAGGGCGGTCAGCAGCGTCGCGTCGACGTCGACGTCGGCGCTGTTCAGCACGAGCCAGCGACCGGTGGTCGGCGTGCGGGGCGAGCCGGTCAGCGGCTCCCAGCCGATCCGGTAGCGCAGCGTGTCGAGCACCGCGTGGGTGTGCCGTCGCCGCCGCCAGGCGGAGAACGCCGGCAGCAGCGCTTCCAGGGTCTCGCGGTCCTCGTCGGAGCCGAGGCCAAGGGTTTCCGCGAGGAAGGCGGTGTCCTGGCGCTCGATGGCCGACCAGAAGTGCCCGTCGGCCGGATCGCCGGCCGTTTCCGTCCGCTCGGCGGGCGGCGAGGTGAGCCAGTACTGCTGCCGCTGGAAGGCGTAGGTGGGCAGGTCGATGAGGCGTCCGCCGGTCAGGCACGGCGTCCAGTCCACCGCGACGCCGCGCACGAAGACGTGGGCGAGGGCGGTGAGCAGGGCGGTCGGTTGGTCGCGGTCAGAGCGTTGCACGGGTACGAACACCGCGTCGGAAACGCAGTCCGCGCCCATGGCGGACAGGACCCCGTCGGGGCCGATCTCCACAAACGTGCTGACGCCGAGGCCTTCCAGGGTGGCGATGCCGTCGGCGAACCGGACCGCTTCCCGTACGTGCCGCACCCAGTAGTCGGCGTCCTGCGTCTCCGCGATCTGCCCAGTCAGGTTCGACACCACCGGGATCCGCGGCGACTCGTAGGTCAATGTCTCCGCGACCTGTGCGAACTCGGCCAGCATGGGCTCCATCAGCACCGAGTGGAACGCGTGGCTGACCCGCAGCCGCTTCGACTTCTCGAACTGGGCGGCAACAGCCGCGACCTCGTCGGCCACCCCGGACAGCACCACCGAACGCGGGCCGTTCACCGCCGCGATGGACACCCCGTCGGTCAGCAGCGGCAGCACCTCGGCCTCGGTGGCCCGTACGGCCACCATCACGCCACCGGTCGGCAGTGCCTGCATGAGGCGGCCTCGGGCGGCGACCAGCTTCGCGGCGTCGGCGAGAGACAGCACCCCGGAAACGTGCGCGGCGGCGATCTCACCGATCGAATGCCCCACCAGGAAGTCCGGAGTCACACCGAACGACTCGACCAGCCGGAACAGGGCGACCTCGACCGCGAACAACGCCGCCTGCGTGTGGACCGTCTGGTCCAGGGCCTCCGCGTCGTCTGAGATCACCTCGCGGATCGGCCGGTCGAGGTGGACGTCCAGCTCCGCGCACGCCGCGTCGAACGCCTCCGCGAACACCGGGAACGACGACGCCAACCCCAGACCCATACCCGGCCGCTGCGACCCCTGACCGGAGAACACGAACGCCGTCTTGCCACGCACCACCGACCCGACGACCGGACCCAACTCACCAGCGGCAACCGCCGCCAGCTCCTCCGACCCGAACACCACCGCCCGATGCGTGTGCAACGACCGCGACGACACCAACGAGAACCCGACATCCACCGGATCCACACCCGCCACCGACGCCAACCGCGACGCCTGACCCTGCAAACCCTCCGGCGACCGGGCCGACAGCACCCACGGCACCCGTGCCAGCAGGACGGCCGCGTCCCGCTGCGGGACGTCAGCGGCCGGCGGTTCCTCGATGATGACGTGCGCGTTGGTGCCGGAGACCCCGAACGACGACACACCCGCCCGGCGCGGCCGGTCCTCGGTGCCGGGCCACGGCCGGGCCGTGGTGAGCAGTTCGACAGCGCCCGCCGACCAGTCCACCTGTGGCGTCGGCTCGTCCACGTGCAGCGTTCGCGGCATGGTCCGGTGCCGCATCGCCATCAGCATCTTGATGATGCCGGCGACACCGGCGGCGGCCTGGGTGTGCCCGATGTTCGACTTGATCGACCCCAGCCACAGCGGCTCGTCGGCGGAGCGGTCCTGGCCGTAGGTGGCGATCAGGGCCTGCGCCTCGATCGGGTCGCCCAGGGTGGTGCCGGTGCCGTGTGCCTCGACGAGGTCGACGTGTTCGGCGGGGACCCGGGCGTTGGCCAGGGCGCTGCGGATGACGCGCTGCTGGGCTGGGCCGTTCGGGGCGGTCAGGGCGCTGCTGGCGCCGTCCTGGTTGACTGCGGTGCCCCGGACGACGCCGAGGACGCGGTGGCCGTTGCGGACCGCGTCGGAGAGCCGTTCCAGGAGGAGCATGCCGGCGCCCTCGGCCCAGCCGGTGCCGTCGGCGGCGGCGGCGAACGACTTGCACCGGCCATTGGTGGAGAGGCCGCGCTGCTTGCTGAAGTCGACGAACACGACCGGGGTGGCCATCACGGCGACGCCGCCGGCCAGGGCGAGGGAGCATTCCCCCTGACGCAGCGACTGGACCGCCAGGTGCAGGGCGACCAGCGACGACGAGCAGGCCGTGTCGACGGTGACCGCCGGCCCCTCCAGCCCCAGGGTGTACGCGACCCGCCCGGAGGCGACACTGCCGGAGTTGCCGGTGCCGAGGTAGCCGGCGACGTCGTCCGGGATGCTGCTCAGGTTGACCGCGTAGTCGTGGTACATGACGCCGGCGAACACCCCGGTACGGCTGCCGCGCAACCCGGTCGGGTCGATGCCGGCCCGCTCGAAGGTCTCCCAGGACGTCTCCAGCAGCAGGCGCTGCTGCGGGTCCATGGCGATGGCCTCGCGCGGTGAGATGCCGAAAAAGGCCGGGTCGAACTGGCCCGCCTCGTGCAGGAAGCCACCCTCGTGGGTGTACGACGTCCCGGGGTGGTCGGGGTCCGGGTGGTAGAGCGACTCCAGGTCCCAGCCGCGGTCGACGGGGAACTCGGTGATGCCGTCCCGCTCGTCGGCGACCAGGCGCCACAGGTCCTCGGGCGTCTCCACACCGCCGGGGTAGCGGCAGGCCATGCCGATGATCGCGATCGGCTCGCGATCGCGCTCCTCCATCTCGCGCAACCGCTGACGGGTGTCGCGCAGGTCGCTGGTGGCGCGCTTGAGGTAGTCCAGGAGCTTGGCTTCGTCGGCCATCAGAACGTCACTCCCCGTCGGTGTTTCATGCGGTCAGGCAATGCCGAGTTCGTCGTCGAGGAGGTCGAACAGCTCCTCGGCGGTGGCGCCGTGCAGGGCGCCGCTGTCGTGTGCAGGGTTGGCGCCGGCCCAGGCGTCGAGCAGGCTGTGCAGGCGGGCGGCGACCTTGGACCGGTCCGGGTCGTCGGCGCTGACGGCGGCCAGGCCCGCTTCGAGGCGGTCCAGTTCGCCGAGCACCGACAGGGCGGAGGCGGCGCGTTCGTCGAGCAGTTCGTCCTGCAGATAGCGGGCCAGCGCCGCGGGTGTCGGCTGGTCGAAGACGATCGTGGCGGGCAGTCGTAGACCTGCGGCGGCGGCGAGCCGGTTGCGCAGGTCGACGGCGGCGAGGGAGTCGAGGCCGCACTCGACCAGCCCGCGGTCGGGCTGGATGGCGTCGGCGGAGGCGTGACCGAGGACCGCGGCGACCTGGGTCTGCACCATCTCGAGCAGGATCCGCGGCCGGTCGGCGGGTGCCGCGCCGACGAGCCGCCGTTTGAGCGCCGCACCGGGCTCGGCGGCGTCGGCGGAGTTCTCCGCGACCCGGCGGGCGGGTCGACGGACCAGGTTGCGCAGCAGCGGCGGCACCGGGCCGTTGCCGGCCGCGACGTCCGGCTGCAACCCGATCGGCAGGACGACGGGAGTGCCGGCGCCCACCGCCGCGTCGAACGCGGCGAGGCCGGTCTCGGCGGTGAAGGGGGTGATGCCGAAGCTGGTCATCCGGCTGATGTCAGCGTCGCTGAGCTGCCCGGCCATTCCACCGCCGACCGCCCACGGCCCCCAGGCGAGGGAGATCGCGGCGAGGCCGTGGTGGCGGCGGTGCCGGGCGAGTGCGTCCAGGTAGGCGTTGGCCGCGGCGTAGTTGCCCTGTCCCGGGCCGCCGAAGCTGCCGGCCGAGGAGGAGAACAGGACGAACGCGGTCAGGCCCCGGTCCTGGGTGAGCTGGTGCAGGTTGCGGGCGGCGTCGGCCTTGGCGGCCAGGACCGCGGCGACCCGCTGCGGGGTCAGGGAGGCGAGGACACCGTCGTCGACGATGCCGGCGGCGTGCACGACGGCGGTGAGCGGGTGCTCGGCCGCGACGGTGTCGAGGGTGTGGGCGAGCTGTTCGGCGTCGGCGGTGTCGCAGGCCGCCACGGCGACGGTCGCGCCGAGCCCGGCCAGCTGCCCGGTCAGTGCGGCGACACCGGGCGCGTCCGGTCCACGTCGGCTGGTCAGCAGCAGGTGCCGTACCCCGTGGGTGGTGACCAGGTGCCGGGCCAGCAGGCCGCCGAGGGCGCCGGTGCCGCCGGTGACCAGGACCGTGCCGTCCGGGTCGATGCCCAGGTCGGCGGGCGCGGCGGTGGCCCGGGTGAGCCGCGGCGCGTACGCGCGGCCGTCGCGGACCGCCAGTTGCGGTTCGCCGCCGGCGAGGACACCGGGCAGGCTGGCCGCGGAGAGCGGCGAGTCGTCGACGTCGGCGAGCACGATCCGGTCCGGGTCCTCCGACTGCGCGGAGCGGATCAGGCCCCAGGCGGCGGCGTACGCCAGGTTGGGGGCGTCGACGGCGGGGTCCGGTTCGACCGCGCCGCGGCTGAGCAGGATCATTCGTGCCCCGGCGAAGGCGGGGTCGGCGAGCCAGCGTTGGGCGAGCGCCAGCCAGGCGTCGACCGCCGGGCCGGGTGCGGCCCCGCCGGCCTGCGCCGGGACGAAGACCAGGTCCGGTATGGCGCCCGAGGCGGCCAGCGCGTCCAGGTCCGGGTAGTCGTCGACGAGGGATCCGACGGCGGCCGCGGCGTCGGCCACGAACCCCTCGGGTGCGCCGATGACGGCGTACCGGCCGCCGGTGGGGGCGGCCTGCGGTTCGACGGGTGTCCAGTCCACTGTGAACAGCGGGGCCTCGTCGGTCGGCTGCCGCAGCTGGTTGACCGAGACCGGCCGCAGCACCAGCTTGCCGATCGTGGCGACCGGCTGCCCGGTCTGGTCGGCGAGGTCGATGCGGACCCCGTCGTCGCCGTTGGGGACGATCCGCACCCGGGCCACGGCGGCGCCGGTGGCGTGCAGGCCGATGCCGGTCCAGGAGAACGGCATCCGGCTCTGGGTGGGGCTCAGGCCCTGCTGCGCCTCGGCCGCCATGCCGAGGCCCATGGCGTGGGTGGCGGCGTCGAGCAGCGCCGGGTGCACGCCGTAGCGGGTGGCTTCGGTGGCGGTCGGCTCGGCCAGGGCGACCTCGGCGTAGATCTCCTCGCCGCGTTGCCAGGCCGCCCGCAGGCCCTGGAAGGCCGGGCCGTATCCGTATCCGAGCTGGGGCAGGAAGTCGTAGAGGAAGTCGACAGCGATCGGGGTGGCGTCGGTGGGCGGCCAGGTCTCGTCCGCGTCGGGTTCTGCGACCGGCACCGAGGAGGCGGTGCCGGCGGCGTGCCGGGTCCACGGACCGTTGTCGTCCCGGTCCGGGCGGGAGTGCACGCTGAGGGTGCGTCGGCCGTCGGCGTCGGCCGGGCCGACGCGGACCTGTAGCCGGGTTCCGGAGTCGTCCGGGATGACCAGCGGCGCTTCCAGGGTGAGTTCCTCGACCTGGCCGCAGCCGGCGTGGTCGGCGGCGTGCGCGGCCATCTCGACGAAGGCGGTGCCGGGCAGGATCGCGGTGCCGAGCACTGTGTGGTCGGTGAGCCAGGGTTGCAGGGCGGTGGCCAGTCGACCGGTGAACAGCACCTCACCGGTGTCGGCGAGCGTCGTGACGGTGTGCAGCAGCGGGTGGCCGGTGCCGCTGTCGGCGGAATCGGCCGGGTCCGGACGCAACCAGTAGGGCTGGTGCTGGAAGGCGTACGTGGGTAGCGGGATGCGGCGTGCGTCGGAGCCGGCGTAGACCGCTGTCCAGTCCGGGTCGGCGCCGCGGGTCTGCAGCCGGGCGAGTGCGGTCAGGACGGTGACCGGCTCCGGGTGTCCGGTGCGAAGCGCGGCGACGGCGACCGCCGCCCGGCCGGGCTGCTCGGCGAGGGTTTCCTCGGCCATCGCGGCCAACACCGGGTCCGGGCCGAGTTCGAGCAGCGTACGGACCTGGCGCTGGTGGAGTGCGAGGACCGCGTCCGCGAAGCGGACCGTCTCCCGGGCGTGCCGCACCCAGTAGTCGGGCGAGGTGAGCTCGGCAGTGGTGGCGAGTTCGCCGGTCAGGGTGGAGACGATGGGGATCTGCGGCGGGTGGTAGGTCACCGCGGTCGCGGCCCGCCGGAACTCGCCGAGCATCGGGTCCAGGTGCGGCGAGTGGAAGGCGTGGCTGACCTGGAGGCGCTTGGCCCGTCGCCCGGTGTCGCGCCAGTGCGTCACGAGCTGTTCTACCGAGGCTTCGTCGCCGGAGACCACAGTGGAGGTCGGTCCGTTGACGGCGGCGACGGTGATCCGGCCGTCCACCCCGTCGAGTGCGGCGAGCACCTCCGCCTCGCCGGCCTGGAGGGCGGCCATCGCACCGCCGTCGGGCAGCGCCTGCATGAGTCGGCCGCGGGCTGCGACCAGGGCGGCCGCGTCGGCCAGGTCGAGGACGCCGGCCACGTGGGCGGCGCTCAGCTCGCCGATCGAGTGCCCGGCCAGGTAGTCGGGGGTGATGCCCCAGTGGGCGAAGAGCCGGAACAGGGCGACCTCGACGGCGAACAGCGCCGGCTGGGTGTACTCGGTGCGATCCAGCAGGTCGACGTGTGCCGGGTCGAGGACGAGGTCGCGGATCGACCGGTCGAGGTGGGCGTCCAGGTGGGCGCAGACCGCGTCGAACGCGTCGGCGTAGACCGGGTACGAGTCGTACAGCTCCCGGCCCATCCCGGCCCGCTGGCTGCCCTGCCCGGTGAAGAGCACCGCGGTACGCCCGTCGACGGTGACGTCGGTGCTGAGCGCGGGAGCCGTGGTGTCGTCGCGCAGGGCGGTGAGGCTCAGGCGTACCTCGTCGAGGTCGGTCGCGACGATGGTCGCGCGGTGGTCGAGGGCCGCGCGGGTCGTGGCCAGTGACCAGCCGAGGTCGGTGAGGTGCGCGGCGGGCTCGTCGGTGAGGTGGTCGAGCAGCGCCGCCGCCTGCGCCCGCAGGGCGGGGGCGGTCGCGGCGGAGAGCGTGACCGGTACGGCGGGAAGCGACCCGCCGCCGGTCGGCGCCACCGGTGCCGGGGCCGCCGGGTGTTCCAGGATGACGTGGGCGTTGGTGCCGCTCACGCCGAACGACGAGACGGCGCCGCGCCGGGGACGACCGGTGTCCGGCCAGTCGCGGCGCTCGGTGAGCAGTTGGACGGTGCCGGCGGACCAGTCGACGTGCGGTGACGGCTCGTCGGCGTGCAGGGTGCGGGGCAGCACCCCGGCCCGCAGCGCGAGGACGGTCTTGATGACTCCGCTGACGCCGGAGGCGGCCTGGGTGTGGCCGATGTTGGATTTCAGCGAGCCCAGCCACAGCGGGTCGGCCTCGTGGCGGCCGGAACCGTAGGCGTTGATGACGGCCTGCGCCTCGATCGGGTCACCGAGGACGGTGCCGGTGCCGTGCGCCTCGACCACGTCGACGTCGGCGGCCGTGAGTCCGGCATCGGCGAGCGCGGCGTGGATGACCCGCTGCTGGGCGGGCCCGCTCGGGGCGGAGAGGCCGTTGGAGGCGCCGTCCTGGTTGACCGCGCTGCCCCGGATGACGGCGAGGACCTGGTGGCCGTTGGCCTCGGCGTCGCGGAGCCGTTCGACGACCAGGACGCTGACGCCCTCGGCCCAGCCGGTGCCGTCCGCGTCCGCGCCGAATGCCTTGCACCGGCCGTCGGCGGCCAGGCCGCGTTGCCGGCTGAACTCGACGAAGACCATCGGGTTGCCGATCACCGCGACGCCGCCGGCCAGGGCCAGGTCACATTCGCCGCGCCGCAGCGACTGGGCGGCCAGGTGCAGGGCGACCAGCGACGACGAGCAGGCGGTGTCGACGGTGAGCGCCGGGCCTTCGAGGCCGAGCGCGTACGAGATGCGGCCGGAGATGACAGCGGTGGCGGTGCCGGTGAGCAGATAGCCCTCGGTGCCCTCGGGGGCGTTGCGGACGCCGGCGCCGTAGCCCTGGCTCGACGCGCCGACGAACACGCCGGTCCGGCTGCCGCGCAACGAGTGCGGGTCGATTCCGGCCCGTTCGAAGCCCTCCCAGGCGGTCTCCAGGAGGAGCCGCTGCTGGGGGTCGGTGGCGAGCGCCTCGCGGGGGGAGATGCCGAAGAAGTCGGCGTCGAAGTCGGCGGCCTCGTGCAGGAATCCGCCGGAGCGGGTGTAGCTGGTGCCCGGGTGGTCCGGGTCGGGGTGGTAGAGGGCTTCCACGTCCCAGCCGCGGTCGGCCGGGAAGTCCCCGATCGCGTCGCGGCCGTCGAGCACCAGTTGCCACAGGTCGTCCGGGTTGCGGACGCCGCCGGGCAGGCGGCAGCTCATCGCCACGATGGCGACCGGCTCGTCGGTCGTGGCGGGAGCCGTGGTGGGGTTCGCCGACGGGGCCGGGACGGTGCCGGCCACCTCGTCGCGCAGCAGCCTGGCGATGGCCTGGACGTTGGGGTGGTCGAAGGCGAGCGTGGTGGGCAGCCGCAGGCCGGTCGCGGTGCAGAGCCGGTTGCGGAACTCGACGGCCGACAGGGAGTCGAAGCCGAGGTCGCGCAGTGCCCGGTCCGGGGTGACGGCGGAGGCGTCGGCGTGCCCGAGCACCGCGGCGGCCTCGCCGCGCACCAGGTCGACCAGGAACGTGTCGCGTTCTCCGGGTGTCATCCCGGTGAGTCGCTCGCGCAGCCCGGCGGCCTGGCTGTCGTCGTCGGGTGCCGCGGCGGACAGCGCGGTGCGGGCGTCGTCCAGGTCGGCGAGCAGGGCGCTGGGCCGTCCGACGGTGAAGGACGGGGCGAACCGGTCCCAGCGCACGTCGGCGACAGTGACGGTGGCCTCGCCGAGCCCGACCGCCTGCGCCAGCGCGACAGTGGTCTGCTCGGGCGGCATCGGCGGCAGGCCGCGGCGCAGCAGATGGTCGGCGGTCTCCTGTTTGGTGGCCATACCGCCGCCGCCCCAGGCACCCCAGGACACGGCGGTAGCGGCGCAGCCGCGGGCCCGGCGAGCTTCGGCGAGCGCGTCCAGGTAGGCGTTGCCGGCGGCGTACGCGATCTGCCCGCCGCTGCCCCAGGTGCCGGCGACGGAGGAGAACAGCACGAACGCGTCCAGGTCGTCGGGCTCGCCGAAGAGCCGGTCGAGGTTCGCGGCGCCGGTGACCTTGGCGTCGAGCACGTGGGCGAACTCGGCGAGGGTGACGTCGGCGATCGGCGTGTGCTGGGCGACACCGGCGGTGTGGATGACGGCACGGATCGGGTCGCCGGCGTCGGCGCTGTCGCGGACCAGTGCGGTGATCGCGTCGAGGTCGGCGACGTCGCACGCGGCGACGGTGACCCGCACACCGGATGCGGTGAGTTCCTCGGTCAGCTCGGCGGCCCCGGGCGCGGCCGGACCCCGCCGGCTGGTGAGGATGAGGTGGTCGGCACCGTTGTGGGCGAGCCACCGTGCGAGTTCGGTGCCGATGCCGCCGGTGCCACCGGTGATGAGGACGGTGCCGGTCGGCTGCCAGGTGGGCGCGGTGCCGGTGGCGGCGCGGGTCAGCCGGCGGGCGAGGACACCGGACGAGCGCACGGCGACCTGGTCCTCGACGCCGTCGCCGGCGGTGATGCCGGTCAGGACCGCGCAGAGCCGGTCGGCGGCCCGCTCGTCGAGGGTTTCCGGCAGGTCGACGAGACCGCCCCAGGAGGCGGACTGTTCCAGGGCGGCGACCCGGCCGAGGCCCCAGACGAACGATTGCGGGACCCGGCGTACCGGGTCGGCCGGGCCGGTCGAGACCGCGCCACGGGTGGCCGCCCAGACCGGGGTCTGCGGGTGGGTCTCGCGCAGGGCGGCGAGCAGGTCGGTGGTGGCGGCGGTGCCCCGGGTGAGGGCCCGGTGCTGGTCGGTTGGGTGTTCGTCGAGGGCGAGCAGGGACAGGATGCCGACCGGGGTGGCGCCGTCGAGCGCCCGGGCGAGTTCCGCCTCGGGGGTGACGGTGACAGTCGCGCCGGCCCGGGTCATCCGGTCGGTGATCGTCGAGACCAGGTCCTGGTCGGTGCCCGCCGGCACGAGCAGCAGCCAGCCGCCGTCGAGTCGCGGCTGCGGCAGGTCGGTGCGCGGTCGCCAGGTCACCCGGTAGCGCCAGGTGTCCAGCGCCCGGTGCTCGCGGCGTCCCCGACGCCAGTCGCCCAGGTGCGCGACGGCGTCGTTGAGGTGGCCCATGCCGAGACCGGTCAGGTCCCCGTTGTCGACGGCCGCCCAGAACTCGGCGTCGACCGGGTCGGCGGCGACCAGCTCGGGGGCCGGGTCCGGCCAGAACCGGCGCCGTTGGAAGGCGTACGTGGGCAGGTCGGTGCGCCGGGCCTCGGGCAGCACGGTGGACCAGTCGACGGGGGCGCCGGCGACGTGCGCCTCGGCGAGCGCGCGGACGATCCGCCGCTGGTCGCCTTCGCCCCGGCGCAGCGTGTGCAGGACCGGGGTGGTGACCGTGTCGCTGATCCCGGCGGTCAGCACCGGGTGCGGGCTGATCTCCAGGAAGAGACGGTTGCCGGCGTTGGCGGCTGCGGTGACGGCCTGGTCGAGGCGGACCGGGTTGCGCAGGTTGGCATACCAGTAGCCGGCGTCGAGGGCGCCGCCGTCGGCGAGGGCGCCGGTGACGGTGGACAGGAACGGCACCGACGCCGGGCCGGCGGTGATGCCGGCGAGCGCGGTGGTCAGTTCGGCCGCGACCGGTTCCACGGCGTCGCAGTGCGAGGCGTAGTCGACAGCGACCCGTCGGGCCCGGACGCCCGCCGTCTCGCACCGGGTCAGGAAGGCGTCCACGGCCTCGGCCGGGCCGGCGACCACGACGGCGGACGGCCCGTTGACGGCGGCGATCGTGACGCCGTCGGCCAGCAGGTCCTCGACGGTGCCGAGCGGGGCGCTGACCGAGACCATGCCGCCGGTGCCGGCGAGCTGGAGCAGGGCCCGGCTGCGCAGCGCGACGACCTTCGCGCCGTCCTGGAGGGACAGCGCGCCGGCCACGACCGCGGCGGCTATCTCACCCTGGGAATGGCCGATCACCGCCGAGGGGGTGACGCCGTGGCTGCGCCAGAGTTCGGCCAGCGACACCATCACGGCCCAGAGGGCCGGCTGCACCACGTCGACCCGGTCGAGCAGGCCGGGGTCGTCGGAGCGGAGCACGTCGAGCAGGTTCCACTCGACGTGCGGGCTGAGCGCGTCGGCGCAGGCGGCGATCCGGTCGGCGAAGACCGGCGCGGTGTCGAGCAGGTCGGCGGCCATGCCGCTCCACTGGGAGCCCTGGCCGGGGAAGACGAAGACCACCTCGGCGTCACCGACGGCGGTGCCGGTGACGACGTCGGTGTCGGTGGTGCCGCCGGGTGTGGCGAGGGCGGCGAGGCCGGCCCGGTGCCGCGGGCCGAGGACGACCGCGCGGTGGGCGAGAACCGAGCGGGCGGTACGCAGCGTGTGCGCGACGTCCGCCGGTTCGGTGCCGGCGCCGGGGCCGTCGAGGTGGGCGGCCAGCCGCGACGCCTGGTCCCGCAGGGCGTCGGCGGTGGCGGCGGAGATCAGCCAGGGAAGCTCCCCGGCGCTCGGTGCGACCGGCTCGGCCGGCTCCACCACCGAGGCCGGCTCGGCGGCCGGTGCCTCCTCCAGGATGACGTGGGCATTGGTGCCGGACATCCCGAACGACGACACCCCGGCGCGGCGCGGCCGCTCGCCGGTCGGCCAGGGACGTTCCTCGGTGAGCAGGCGTACGTTGCCGGCGGTCCAGTCGACGTGCGGGGTCGGCTCGTCGACGTGCAGGGTCCGGGGCAGCGTCTCGTGCCGCAGCGCCTCGACCATTTTGATGACACCGCCGACGCCCGCGGCGCCCTGGGAATGCCCCAGGTTGGACTTGAGGGAGCCGAGCCACAGCGGACGGTCGTCGGGCCGGTCCTGGCCGTACGTGGCGATCAGCGCCTGGGCCTCGATCGGGTCACCGAGCACGGTGCCGGTGCCGTGCGCCTCGACGGCGTCCACGTCGGCGGTGGTCAGCCCGGCGTTGGCGAGAGCCTGCAACACGACGCGCTGCTGGGCGGGGCCGTTGGGGGCGGTGAGCCCGTTGGACGCGCCGTCCTGATTGACGGCGGAGCCGCGCAGCACGGCGAGGATCGGGTGGCCGTTGCGTTGCGCGTCGCTGAGCCGCTCCAGCATGAGCAGGCCCACGCCCTCGGACCATCCGGTGCCGTCCGCGGCGCCGGCGAACGACTTGCACCGTCCGTCCGGGGCGAGACCGCGCTGGCGGCTGAAGCCGATGAACGCGGTCGGCGAGGCGAGGATGGTGGCGCCGCCGGCCAGGGCCAGGTCGCACTCGCCCAGGCGCAGCGCCTGACCGGCGAGGTGCAGGGCGACCAGCGACGACGAGCAGGCGGTGTCCAGTGTGACGGCCGGGCCCTCCAGGCCGAGCAGGTACGCGACGCGGCCGGAGATCACGCTGGGCGCGGTGCCGGTGAGGAAGTAGCCCTCGCTGCCCTCGGGCGGGTTCTGCTGGAGCAGCGAGACGTAGTCCTGGGTGCTCGGGGTGCCGGCGAAGATGCCGGTCCGGGTGCCGCGCAGGTGGTGCGGGTCGATGCCGGCCCGTTCGGTGGCCTCCCACGCGGTCTCCAGCAGCAGCCGCTGCTGCGGGTCCATCGCCATCGCCTCGCGCGGGCTGACGCCGAAGAACTCGGCGTCGAAGGCGGCCAGGTCGGCCAGGAAGCCGCCGTCGCGGGTGTAGCAGGTGCCCGGGTTGTCGGGGTCGGGGTGGTAGAGACCGTCGAGGTCCCAGCCGCGATCGGTGGGGAATGCGCCGATGCCGTCGCGTCCCTCGGCGACCAGCTGCCAGAGGTCCTCGGGGCTGTGCACCCCGCCGGGATAGCGGCAGGCCATGCCGATCAGGGCGATCGGCTCGGAGCCGGCCGACTCCAACTCCCGAATGCGTTGACGCGCCTTGTGCAGGTCGGTCGTCACCCATTTCAGATAGTCCCGGAGCGTTTCTTCGCTTGCCATACGATGCCACCTCTTCAAGGCAGAGCGACCCGGAATGAGCTGGGCCGGAATACGGCGATCCGCAATCAGGACGCTATGGAAGCCCTGGTGGGCCAACAACCCCTGCGGGGTCGCGACGGACCCTCGCGCGCCCCGACGGCACCCCGATACCGGTCAGCCGGTAGGGGTAGGTAGGGGATATCTACGGGGGTGCCCCGGGAGTCATTCTCAATACACAAAGCACGGAGCAGAACGGGACGGCAGCGAGGAAGCGCCGATCCGGGCTCCGCCGGAAGGACCGGGTGACTCTTCGGGAGGGCAGAACAATGACCACGACGCTGTTGACGCCGATCGATGCTTCTACTGACACTTTCGGCCCGCCGGCCGAGCTGAGCAGGTTCCTGGGTCAGCACTACTTCAGCCACGACGCCGCCAACCCGGCGACCAACCCGCCGCTGGACTTCGAGAAGGCGGCATTCCACTCCCGGACGGTGGTGACCGCCGAGCAGCTCACCTCCGTGGTGCAGGTCAACCTCGTCGGTGGGCCCAGCGTCATCCCGCGCAGCCTCGTCGTCAGCAAGACATTGGCGGCGAACGAGAAGCTGAAGATCTGCCACCTGGACGGGTACGAGCACTTCGAGCGTGACGCGGAGCTGGCCAACGTGTTCGTCTGGTCGATGCGTACCTCGATGGCTTTCTGACCAGCGCCGCCGGCCTCGGTGCCACGGCCCCTACGGGGGCATGGCGCCGAGGCCGGCGGCGTTGGGGGTGGCGCGGTTCAGGCGAGCTGGCGGCGCAGCAGCCGCAGGGACCAGGTGGTGCTGAGGACCAGCAGGCCGATCGCGACCAGCGCGCCGATCAGCACGATCTGCTGGTCGTAGTTGCCGCTGATCAGCTCACGCTCGGCCTCGACGACGTAGCTGAGCGGGTTGGCTCGGGACAGGTAGTACAGCCAGTCCGGGGCGCGGTCCATGGGCAGCAGCACACCGGACAGCAGCATCAGCGGCACGACGATGCCGCTGACCACCGGGGCCAGCGCGAACTCGTGCTTGAGTTTGAGCGCCAGGCCGTAGGAGGTGAAGCCGACCGCGACCGCGGTGATGGCGAGCAGGACCAGCCCGGCCAGGATCGGCAGTACGCCGGCCCGGAAGCCGAGGATGAACGCCAGCCCGATCATCAGGATGGCCTGGACGAGCAGGAGCACCACGTCCTTGAGGACCCGGCCGGTGAGCAGGGCGACCCGGCTGAGCGGGGTGACCTGCATCCGCTCCAGCACTCCGGAGCGGGTGTCCGGGATCAGGGAGAAGCCGGCGTTGGCGGTGATGAACAGGGCGAGCTGGATGAGCATGCCGGGGACGAACCACTGCCATGAGCTGAGGCCGCTCTCGTCGGTGGTGTCGCTCAGCAACGGCCCGAACAGGACCAGGTAGACCAGGGGCACCGCGACACCGACGATCAGCGTGCCGGGGCTGCGGAGGGCGGGACGGACCGCCCGGTCGAACGTCAACCAGGTGTCTCGCAGGAACGACATGGGGATCCTCACTTCACAGGCCCGGGAACGCCGGGGCGGTCTCGCTGTCGCGAAGGCTGCGTCCGGTGACGGTCAGGAACACGTCGTCGAGTGTCGGCCGGCTGGTTCGCACCGAGAACACGTCGACGTTGATGCGGTCGAGTTCGCGCAGCAGGCCGGGCAGCACGCGGTCGCCGCGGGCGATGCGGAACCGGACGGTCGCGCCGTCGACGGTCACCTCCGTCGCGCCGTCGAGTCGCTCGGCGGCGGCGGCGGTTTCCGGGGACGCGGAGGTTTCCAGGGTCACCAGATCGCCGTTGACCTGGGCCTTGAGCTCGTCGGCGGTGCCCTCGGCGACGATCCGGCCGCCGTCGATGACGAGGATCCGGTCGCAGAGGCTGTCGGCCTCGTCCAGGTAGTGGGTGGTGAGGAAGACCGTCGTCTCGTAGTCGCGGCGCAGGTTGCGGATGTGGTCCCACAGGTTGCTGCGGCTCTGCGGGTCCAGTCCGGTGGACGGCTCGTCGAAGAAGACCACCGGCGGCCGGTGCAGCACGCCCATCACGATGTCGATGCGTCGCTTCTGGCCGCCGGACAGGGCACCGATCATGCGGTCCTCGAGGCCGGTCAGGTCGTACTGGTCCAGCATCTCGGCGACCCGGGTGCGGGCGACCGACGCGGACAGGCCCTGGAGTCGGGCGTGGGTGACCAGCTCCTCGCGGACCTTGTACTCGACGCCGGCCGAGGAGTTCTGGCCGACGTAGCCGATCAGCTTACGGACCCCGGCGGGGTCGCTGAGCAGGTCGCAGCCGCCGATGTTGGCCTCACCGGAGGTGGGCCGCAGCAACGTGGTCAGCATCCGCAGCGTGGTGGACTTGCCGGCTCCGTTGGGGCCGAGGAAGCCGACCATCTCGCCGGAGGAGACGTCGAGGTCGATGCCGCGTACGGCTTCGACGGTGAACTTGTTGATCTGGAACGTCTTGGTCAGACCGCGCGCCTTGATCATCGGTGGTCTCCTCTCGACAGGGATCCCACCGTCGGCGGAAATCCTCGAAAACGGCGCTGGCACCGGCATTCGCCTATCGCAACCAGCATCGGGAGAGGCCTGTGCACGGACAACCCTTAGCGGGCCCCCTAGCTCCCGTAGGCCAGCTCAGATGGCCCGTGATCCGGTCCGCGACCGTTCCGGTCGGCACCGGTCCGCGCCTACGATCATCGTCGTGAGTGTTCCCGGCACGGTCCCGCACGGCAGGTTGTTGGCGATCAGCGATCTGCACGTCGGCTATGCCCGCAACCGGGAGACGGTGCTCGGGCTGCGCCCGGGGCACGCCGAGGACTGGTTGATCGTCGCCGGCGACGTCGGCGAGAAGATGGCCGACGTCCGGTGGGCGCTGACAGTCCTCGCCGAGCGCTTCGCCACGGTGATCTGGGTGCCGGGCAACCACGAGCTGTGGACGCCCGCCGACGACCCGGTCCAGCTGCGCGGCGAAGAGCGCTACCGCGAACTCGTCCGGATGTGTCGTGACCTGGGCGTCGTCACGCCCGAGGACGACTTCCCGGTGTGGCGCGGGGCCGGCGGCCCGGTCGTCGTGGTGCCGCTGTTCGTGCTCTACGACTACACGTTCCGCCCGCCGGGCACCACGAAGGAGCAGGCGCGCCACTGGGCCGAGTCGGCCGGGATCGTCTGCACCGACGAGTTCCTGCTGCACGCGGACCCCTACCAGGGCGCCGACGACTGGTGTCGGGCCCGGCTGCGGGAGTCCGAGCGGCGCCTCGCCGCGTGCGATCCGGCGCTGCCGACCGTGCTGGTCAACCACTTCCCGCTGACCCGGGAGCCGACCTGGGTGCTGCGGTATCCGCAGTTCGCCCAGTGGTGCGGCACCACCGGCACCGCGAGGTGGCACCTGGAGCACCGGGCGGCCGTGGTGGTCTACGGCCACCTGCACATCCCGAGGACCACCCTGGAGGACGGGGTCCGCTTCGAGGAGGTCTCGCTCGGCTACCCCCGCGAGCAGGACCTGTACGGCCGGCACGGTGACCCGCTGCGTGTCATTCTTCCCGCCGGCGAGCCGTCCTGACCGAAGCGGGCGCACCCCCGTCGCATGGTCGCTTCCCCAAGCCCGCCCCGCCCGGTTCGCGCCGGCCCGTTGGCCGTGCGCACCCCCGCTGAGATGGCCCACGCACACCGCGGCCCCGCCACGCGTCGACGCGGTGCGGGGCCTGGTGTGCGGGGTCAGACGGTCGCGGACAGGTCGAGTTCGAGGTGGGCCGGCAGGTCGGTACGCCCCACCACGCCGAGCTTGCGGTAGATGCGCGTCAGGTGCTGCTCCACGGTGCTCACCGTGATGTAGAGCTTGTCGGAGATCTCCCGGTTGGTGTAGCCGATCGCGGCCAGGGCCGCGACCCGGCGTTCGGCGTCGCTGAGCATCGCGGCGCTGCCGGTGACGCTCGGCTGTGCCGCGGCGGTCTCCTTGTCGTCCCAGCCGATGTCCCGCGAGAGCCGACGGAGCAGTGGCTGTGCGTCGCACTCCTCCGCCAGGGCCCGGGCCCGCCGGCCGATCATTCCCGCCCGCCGCGACTCACCCAGAGCGTGGTACGCCTCGGTCAGGTCGACGAGCACCCGGGAGTGCTCGTACCGGTCGGCGCCGGACTGCAACAGGTCGGCCGCCTGCCGCAGCAGCATCGGCCGGTGCCGCAGCTGGCTGGTCGCGGCGAGCAGGCGCAGCGCCGAGCCGTGCACGCGCGGCATGTCCTTGCCGCAGCGACCCAGCTGATCCTCGATGAGCCGGCGGGCCTGGTCCGGGCGTCCCATCCGCAGCAGCGCCTCGGCGGCGTCGGTGCGCCACGCCACCAGACCCGGAGCGTCCAGCTCCCAGGTGGTCATCAGCTCACCGCACTTCTGGAAGTCGCGCAGCGCCAGCGGCAGGTGGCCGGTGGCCATGCTGTAGCGACCACGCGCGTGCAGGTAGTGCAGCCCGTACCGGGTCTGGAACATCGTCTCCGGAACCGGCTGGTCCAACCACTCGGCGACCTCTTCGAAGCGACCCATCGCGGTGCAGGCCGTCACCAGGCTGGCCAGCGGCACACCGACGGCCACCCCCCAGCTGCTCGGCGGCATGATCTCCAGGGCCAGACGGGCGTGCCGGGCCGCGCCGGGCAGGTCACCGAGGCGCAGAGCCACCTCGGCCCGGATCGCGGAGAGCCGGGCCTGCCGGCTGGGTGCGCGCCGGGTGTGCGCCTCCTCGATGAACAGGTCACACCACGGCGCGGCCTGCTCGGCGTGTCCGCCGTAGGTGAGGGTGAGCAGGGCGCTCTCCACCGTGTCCAGGCTCATCTCGTCGAGCCGGGAGCTGCGCAGGATGCGCTCGACGACCCCGGCCACGCTCTCCGACGGGGTGGCGCTGAGCACCGTGGACAGCGCGTTGGCGGCTTCCAGGCGACGGCTTGCCGAGACCGTGGAGACGGTCACCGGGGCCGGCCGGAAGTGCTGGGCCAGCGGTGCGTACGAGCAGCGCAGCCAGGGCCGGGTCATGGCCAGCTCACCGGCGGCGGCCGGGTCGAGGTCCACTCCGGTGGCCGCGAGGTGCTCCAGGATCACCTCCGCCTCGGCGAGCTGCCCGTGCCACAGCAGCGCCTTGGCCAGGATCACCGCGTCGCTGCCCTGGAGGAAGCCCTTGTCCAGGGCCCCGGCGAGCTCGGGCAGGTAGCTGCTGGAGGAGCTGGGGTTGACCCGCCACTCCGCGCGTACCAGAGTGGTCATGATCTTGATCTTCTGCCGTTCGTCGGTGCAGGCCCGCCAGGCCAGCTTGAGGTAGCTGACGGCCGACTCCACCTGACCCTCGCGCAGGGCCTGCCGGGCTGCGTCCTCCAGCGCCGCCACTCCCCACGCCTCGCTGGCCTCCTTGGCGCACAGCAGGTGCTCGGCCACGACCCGCGCGGACGCGCCGCCGTCGTAGGCGAGCACCGCCGCGCGCCGGTGCAGCTCCGCCCGCTCGTCCTGGTCGAATCCGGCGAGCACGGCGGCCGCGGCCACCGGGTGCCGGAACCCACCGAGGGTGAAGATGCCGGCCGTGGTCAGAGCCCGCATGGCCTGCGCGACCACGCCGGCGTCGGTGCGCAGGAGCCGGTCGAGCGCTTCGGTGTCGGCGAGCACGGCGACGCCGCGGGCGACCTCCAGCAGCTGCGGATCGCCGCGGCGCAGGCAGGACACGACGGCCTGGGCGTACCGCTCCCCCACCACCACCTCGTCCGGCGCGGCGCCGGTCTCCTCGGTGGCGGTCTGGTAGTCCTCCAGCAGGCCGCTGACCAGCAGAGCGTTACCGCCGGTGAGCTGGTACCACTGGCCGGCGAGCCGTTCGGCGACCTCCGCTCCGACCGTCTCGGCGGCGAACTGCTGGACGCCGAGGCCGGTGAGCGGGGTCAGCTTGACCCGGCTGCCGTGCCCCGGGCGCAGCAGTTCCGCCTGCCAGGACGGTTCCGCGCTGCGTCCGAACTCGGTCTGGGTGAAGGCGACCAGGACCGGCGCGAACCGGGCGCGGCGGGCCAGGTACGCCAGGCAGACCACCGAGGCGCGGTCGGCCTGGTGCACGTCGTCGACGAGCAGGGCCAGCGGGTAGCGCTCGGCCAGTTCCAGCAGGATGGTGCAGAGCCCGTGCACGATCTGCACGTCGATGTGCTCGTTGTCGTCGCGGTTGTCGGCGGCCAGGGCCGCTACCGTTCCCTCGTGCAGCAGGCTCATCGCCCGCTCACGCTCACGGTCCTGCAGGGGCGCGTCGTGGAAGAGCTGGCTGAGCAGCGCCAGGGGCAGGTTGCGCTCGGCGTGGGCGCCGCTCGCGGTGACCGCGAGTGCACCGAAGTCGACCGCCCGGTCGGCCAGGGTGTGCAGTAGTTCGCTCTTGCCGGTGCCGACGGTGCCGGTGATCATCGCCACCCGGCCACGGCCCGCGACCGCCTCGGTGAGCAGACCCTCGAGGCCGGCCACCGCCTTGTCTCTTTCAACGAGTCCCATGTGGATCTCCCCAGGTCTGGTGTGGTGAACGGCCTCGATTGGTGTTCAGCCGGCCAGGTTGAGGCCGACGGTGCCGGCCAGGACCGGGCGCAGCCGGGGCGGCGCGGGGTGCATCGCCGGGGCGTCGAGATCCCCGACGGTTTCCAGGGCGTTGCCGGAGCGGAGGGCGCGGCTGAGCGCGGCGCGGACGGCGGCGAAGGCCGCGGTGTCCGGCTCGGCGTCGATGCCGACCCCCCAGACGGTACGGGTGCCGAGGCGACACTCGGCGTAGACGACCACGTCGTCGCGCTCGCACACGGCGCCAACCCCGGTGCGGTGCACGGCGCGCACGTCGATCCCCCAGGACAGCATCGTGGTGCGGATCTGCTCGACCGCGTCGGCCCGGGCGGCGCCGACGGTGAACCCGCCGCCGCCGACGTGCAGCTCGGTGGCGACCATGTCGCGGAAGCGCAACGGCACCGACAGCGGGCGCTGCACGACGTACTCCTTCAGGAACAGCTCCCCGATGCGGGCCGGTGGGATCTCCACCCCGGCGGCGTCGGCCTGCGCCTGGACCACGCCGGCGAATTCCAGCTGAAGGTCGCGCGGCAGGCGCAGACCGTGCCGGCTGGCCAGCACGTAGGCGACGCCGCCCTTGCCGGACTGGCTGTTGATCCGCACCACGGTCTCGTAGGTGCGGCCGACGTCCTCCGGGTCCAGCGGCAGGTACGGCACCTCCCAGGGCAGGTCGTCGACGGACGCGCCGATCGCCATCGCGGCCCGGGCTCGCTCGTCGAAGCCCTTCTTGATGGCGTCCTGGTGGGAGCCGGAGAACGCGGTGTAGGCCAGGTCCCCGCCGTACGGGTGGCGCGGGTGCACCGGCAACTCGTTGCAGTACTCGACGGTGCGCCGGATCCGGTTGATGTCGGAGAAATCGATGCCCGGGTCGACGCCCTGGGTGTAGAGGTTGAGCCCGAGCGTGACCAGGCAGACGTTGCCGGCCCGCTCGCCGTTGCCGAACAGGCAGCCCTCGATCCGCTGCGCGCCGGCGAGGGTCGCCAGCTCCGCGGAGGCGACCCCGGTGCCGCGGTCGTTGTGCGGGTGCACCGAGAGGCACACGTGCTCGCGGTGGGACAGGTTGCGGTCCAGCCACTCGATCTGGTCGGCGAAGATGTTCGGCATGGTCCGCTCGACAGTGGTCGGGAAGTTCAGGATGATCGGTCGGTCCGGCTCCGGCTGCCACACGTCCATGACCGCTTCGCAGACCTCGAGGGAAAACTCCAGCTCGGTGTCGTTGAACAGCTCGGGCGAGTACTGGTAGCGCAGGTCGGTGCCGGCGAGGGTGCGTTCCGCGTACTTCATCATCAGCCGTGTCCCCTGGACCGCGAGGTCCAGGCACTCGGCCCGGGTCATGCCGAAGACGACCCGGCGAAACAGCGGCGAGGTGGCGTTGTAGATGTGGATGCGTGCGCGGGGAGCGCCGGCCAGGCTCTCCACGGTGCGGCGGATCAGCTCGTCGCGGGCCTGCGTCAGCACCGTGATGCAGACGTCGTCCGGAATCAGGTCGTCCTCGATCAGCAGCCGGACGAAGTCGTGATCGTCCTGGCTCGCCACCGGGAAACCGACCTCGATCTCCTTGTAGCCCATCTCCACGAGCAACCGGAACATGGCCAGTTTCCTGGCCGGGCTCATCGGGTTGGCCAGCGACTGGTTGCCGTCGCGCAGGTCGGTCGAGAGCCACCGGGGCGCGGTGGTGACCGTACGGCTCGGCCACCTTCGATCCGGCAGGCTCACCGGAGCGGCGGGCAGGTAGCGGCCGGCAGATCGTCGACTCGGGTTCACGATGGGTTCCTTTCCTCGCTGTGAGGAGCCGGGACTCGCGGCCCGGGCGCCACCTGACTCATCCCCGGGTGCCGAAGTACATCGAGTACGAGTAGGGAGTGAGGAGCACCTGGACCTGGCAGGTGTCGGACTCGTCCTGGACGCGGAAGGTGACCGCGATCT